>VMGK01000037.1 GCA_007376535.1 Candidatus Berkelbacteria bacterium Licking1014_7
CCCAGCGAAATGAAATCTACTTGCAAATTCCTATAATTAGGATATTGCAAGAGATTGAATGAAGATGGGATTTATCATTTTTGATATTTGATTTATTATGATTGTGTCATTGAAAAGTTGATTGTCTGTCCCGCAAGGCGGGAAAAATTGAAAATTATTCGCCTTTGGCGAATTAGTATTCTCCTTTGTCCAATTTCAGCGCCATTAGATTTTTATCCTCAGTCAAGAAATACAAAAGGTTTTCGTCAAAAGAAATCTGAAAACTGTCAATTTTCAGGTTTTCTTTGTTTTGGTAACTGAATTCCCGGGATTGTCCGTCAGCAATGTTAATTTCCGTCAGACCTTTATCGCCCAAATAGGCGATAATTTTTTGACTGTCCGGCGAAAAAATAACTATTTGGGCGTTTGCCTCAACCCCCAAATTTTTTTCCGGGAAAATAGAGAATTGTCCGATTTTTTGCGGATCAGGCGAAATGGTTTCTTTTCTCTCAAAATCAACCGTTTTTAATTTTTTGTCCTGAGTGAACGCAATGGTTTTACTATTGGGCGCAAAGCGGGCGTTTGAGATGTTTTTTTCTGCCGCTGCGCTGGGCGCTTTTTTTGATTCAAGGTCAAATAAATACAAATTTCCATCAGCCACAATAAGCAGGGTCTTTCCGTCTAACGAAATGTCTAATTGCGGGCTTGGGGTGATGTCATAATCATCCAAGAAAATTAAATTCTGCGGGTCAGAATTTTTTTTGTCTGCTTGGGTGATGGCTTTTTTTTGTCCGATGGTTTGCCAGTAAATAATTTTGTCGGTCTGGGGTCGCCAGACCACAGCGCCGATATTGTTACCCCAAGGGGTATATTCTTGATGCAAAAGATCATAGCGGGCAAAGTCGTAAAGTCCGGTTTCGCCGTTTTTGAGTTTGAGGATTGCCAAAGAAAAATCAGGCGAGAAAATTACTCCGTTAATTTCCTGGCTCATAGTCGGAGTGAGCGCGGTTTTAATCACATTGGTTTGGTTGGGGCTGAATTTTAATTGATTGATGGTTTTATTTGAATTGTCAAGATAATAAATCACATTTTTGTTGTCCTGATCAAGTGAGAAAATTTCCTGAGAGACGATTTGCTGGGCTTGGGGAATTGGGCGCAGATTAGCATCTTGCTGGATTTTTTTGAAATATGAAAGATCAAACGATTTATCTAACGCGGTATAGCCCGCTTGGGAAATTTTTAGATAATGAATGCCCGCCGTGGTCGTGATAGTGGTTTTTACGGTTTCTTTGCCGTCAAAAAAAATCTGGGCGCCAGTGGGCAAATTTTGGATAATAATCCTCGGTTTGGCAAAAATAATGCTGTAAATTAGACCAAGAATAATAATTCCTATTATGACAAGTAAAACGATTATGCCAACCCTTGGTTTTTTGTCCGGGGTGTCGGGTTGATTTGGGGCGGGAGTTAATTTGTCTGGAAAATCGTTTTGCAAAGGAATACCTGAGGTTGGCTGGGCTGGTATTTCGGCTAAATTTTCCAGATCTGAAAAATCCGCCCGTCTGGGCTCGCCGAGGCCAATCTCGGTTTGAGAATTTTTTTGCCCCTCGGCCTCGCTGGTCGGTTTATCAGGGATTTTGGGGTCGGGTCGCAGTTGGGCGCGCCCAGCAGTCAAATCACTGCCAAAATCTTTGGGGTTTGAGTTTTCCATTTTTCCCTCCGCTCCGTGTCCCGACAAAACATCGGGACCGGAAGTCCCGCTATATTGAAACCTATTTGGCGAAGGGGAATAATCACCCAATTCGCCAAGAGGTTGAAGTGTGCGGGACGCAATTGTATTATTCCTATTTAAATATTATAGCACAAATAGCACAGACTTTAATAATTGAATTGATCTAAAGTGCAAAACCCAAATTTGTCCCGATAATATATCGGGACAAATTTGGGTTTTACTGGGCGGTAGGCGCGTTCGGGACTTTGCCCTCCTACATTCTTACTGGGCAAGGGACTGCGTCCTCTACGCCCAGTGCGGATTTCGGAGGACTGCGCTATGTTTGCGATGTTTTACCCCCACACCCAGAAAGCCCCGCTCTTCAGGACGGGGTGTGGAGGTTTACTGGGCAGTAGGGGCTTCGGGTCGCTTGTTGGTGTGAAAGTTGACGGTGTAGTCGGAAACAATCGGATTAGCGCTCACATCGGTTCTGACAAATTTGGTTTCCACTTGCAGATAGGTTTTGCCTGCGTCTACATCCGCCTGAGTAATGGCAAGGGCGGAATAAGAAGTTAGATTAATGGCGGTGCCAGTATAATCAACATAACCAGTCCAGTCGCCAGTCCAAGATCCGTCTTGATTGGTTTTTCTGAATCGGTAGGTGATATCAGAATTGGCTGGTTCGGTTTCGCTGGGCGTAAAGTTTTGATATTCCACTACATTTCTGTTTGCTTCTCCTGTATCGCCGATTTGGGCGAGCGCGGTGGTATGGGTGGCGGTGAGGGGGGTGGTATAGATTTCCAATTCGTGTATATTGATTGTTTTAGAACTCGATAAAGGATCATGCCCTACTAACCGAATATATCTGGCTGAATAATTACCGGTTGTTTCGTTCCATTGAGGAGAAGCCATAGCTGGTGAGCTACCGCAAGCATCAAAAACAATAAAATCTGCAAAGTTACTGCAATGATGCGTAATATAAACCCCGAACGATTCCAATGGCAAATTCGGACCGCTGTCATAGGTTCTAATTTTACTAATAGCATACTCTTGTGTTAAATCAATTATCCAATAACCGTTAGAAAGTATCATTGGAGATTCAAGAGGCCATGGTCCCTGAAAACCCACATCATACCAGTAGGTGCTGGTCGCGTCATCTAAGACCTTTCCTTTTTCTGATGAATAATTGGCTACAGTAACTCTTGATGGGGCGGCGTCGTAAATTGCTTTTAGGTCAAGTTCTCCTTCATTGCCAAATTTCATTGAACCTGGGGTTGTGATTAGGTCAACCTCACCAGAAACATAAGTGCCTGCCTGCCAGTCTGTCTGAGTGCTCAAAACGCCGGAATTTGATTGAGCTAATGTGCTGGCATTCGGCTCTTTTTTTATATCGGCTAACTCAAGTGTTAAAAAGCCAAGAACTGCCGATAGATAAAAAATTAAAATCAATTTGTGAACAAGATTAAAATACTTAAAATTATGCCAATTGTGATAGCACTTGAATTTTGTTCGTAAAAAATTATGAATTTTTTCCATTGGCTTTATTATACTGCAAAATTTGCCAAATGAAAAAGCGCGGCGCCCCGAAAGGACCGCGCTTGAGAGCTTGTCGATTGCGCCGGAATGTCACGGCGCCCTGGCAACCTTCTTTGGTTTGACCCAAAGCCGTATGGCAGGTTTTGCGCCTTCGGCGACCTCGATTATGACTTTCTTGCCCGTTGTCGGCTGGGCGAGAAGAACGAATGACATTCTGACATCCGTTTCAGCATGCGGATTACCAGAATCTGGATCGGTTCCGTCCAATGCCAATGGCGCAGGTGCCATCATCACTAACTGGGTAGCCATCGGAGTAATGGGAAAAGGCGGAATCAATACCTTCCGTTCGTCAAACGATACCGAGATGACGCCGGAAGTTGACAGCGCAATGCACTCGCCGACATCTTTCAGTATGATCGTGTTCCCTTTTCGGGGCGCGGCAGAGAAATCGACAGGAAGGTACCCCTTAGACTCGATGTGAGCTTGGGTCTTCCTTTGCTTTTTCAGCTCCTGTTGTAGGAGCGCGTCCTGCTCGGCGATCAGGCGCTTCTGCTCTTGGTTGGCCTTCGCCCATCGCTCTTTTTTTGCGGTCTTGGTACGAACTGAATTGTTACACAATACCGCAAATACTGATACTACTAATCCAAACGCAAGCAATGTCTCTACGACTAACCTTTTCTTTGGGTGTAGATCTACTTTCTTATCTTCCGGCAAATGTTCAGCAGCCATCTCGACTACCTCCTGTTCAAGTTTCTGCGCGGAGAACAAATCTATGATTTATCCTCCGCATCAATCCAATTATACCCGCATATACTTAATTTGTCAATCCCGAAGATAAGTTTGTCAGCGCAATATAGTAATGTCACATTAATTGCAAAATAGAAATGTCACATTCTTTCCACTAAGATAAAGAAAAAATAACTTAGTTGGGAGGATAA
>VMGK01000010.1 GCA_007376535.1 Candidatus Berkelbacteria bacterium Licking1014_7
CTTTTCCTTTTAGAAGAAAGAATCGGGCGCGCGCAAAATAAAAAATGTGAAGAAAACTTTTTTGCGGGGTGGCGAGAGTTAGCGAGCGGCGGCGGGGCGGAGCGTCAGTTTCGCTCAAAGAAATTTCGCGCAAAGTTTAGAATATCCCACCAATCGTAACTTTCGCCGCCGCAATTTTTCGTATTTCGCTTTGCGTATTTCGCTTTTCGTATTTCGCTTTGCGTATTTCGCTCCCGCCTGCTATCGCCTGAGCGAAGCGAGGGCGGGCAGGTTGCGAAATGCGCCGCCATAAAGAAAGCTGGGTGAACTCCCTTTTAGCCAAATTTATCTTAGTATATACTAAGATATAAACTATGGGGAGAGGGTAATTAAACCCGAAAAGAAAATTAAACAACAATGTCAACATCACAATTTATTACTGAATTGATTAATTCCGGTTATCTTAAGACACCGCGTTTAATCAGGGCTTTTGAAAAAATTGATCGGGCTGATTTCACCCGTCAGGAAGATAGACATTTGGCGTATGCCAATTTCCCTTTGCCAATCGGCTATGACCAGACCATTTCCCAGCCCTTGACAGTGGCATTTATGTTAGAACTTTTAGAGCCAAAACCGGATGATAAAATCTTGGATATCGGCGCGGGATCAGGTTGGCAAACCGCCCTGCTCGCTCAGATCGTCGGCAAAAAAGGAAAAGTCCTTGCCATAGAGATAATTCCCGAGTTGGTTGAATTTGCCAGACAAAATATCAGCCAATCTAATCTATTAAATAAAAATAAAATAAAATTCTTTTGTCAAAACGCCAGAAAAGGACTGCCAGAAGAAGCGCCTTTTGACAAAATTATCGTTGCCGCCGAGGTAAATGAAATTTTCAAGTTATGGAAAAATCAACTGAAAATCGGCGGACGATTAGTGGCGCCGGTTAAAAATTCTATTTGCCTGCTCATTAAAAAAGGGGAGAATAAATTTGAAAAAAAATGCTATTTTGGTTTTACCTTTGTGCCTTTTGTCTAAATTCTTTGTTAAATTAAAATTGAGAATGTAGTCCGTCAGCTGGCGGAGAAGAAATTAAATTACCCCGAACATCCGCCTGAGGCGGATTACGGGGCAGGCAATTAAGAAATTTTTGATTTCAATTCTTAATTCTTGTAATAAAATCTTGTAATAAAACTCTGCGGTTAAAAGTTGAAACCATAGTATTCTGAAAAGAAATTTATGAAAAAATATTTAGAACATCTTAAAAAAGGTAAAATATTGCTCATTCCCTTTGACACGGTTTGGGGCTTGGCAGGAGATGCGCAAAATTATCAAACAGTCAAAACAATTTTTGAAATAAAGAAACGATCGCTTGATAAACCCATTGCTATCCTTTTACAAAACTTAGTATATATTAAAACAATATCTGGCGAGAGAAAAATTGAGAAAAAAACAAATATTATAAAAAATATTATAAAAAAATACTTGCCCGGCGCCTATACTCTTTTAATTAAAACCAATATTAAACCAAATTTATCCCCTCCCTGCTTTAAGATTCAAAATTCAGAGTATATACTCGGATTAAGATTGATTGACCAAAAATATTTAATTCAAAAAATTGCGACCGCGTATAATCAGCCCCTTACCGCCACCTCGGCAAATTTTTCAGGGCAAGAGTCGATTTTTAATGCCAAAAAAGCCAGAGAATTTTATAACCTAATTCCGGAAAAATACAAAAAACGCATTGTATTTATTGACTCAAAAGAAGAATGTTCGGGAAAATTATCGCAAATTATTGATCTTACCCATAAAACGCCCAAAAAAATTGAAAGATAACCTTTTTTTTGATAAAATGATGATATGCCCAAGTGGCGGAACTGGCAGACGCGCAGGACTCAAACTCCTGTTCCCGCTTAAACGGGAGTGTGGGTTCGACTCCCACCTTGGGCAAAAAGGCAAAAATACGGGCGGTTAGACCAGTGGTACCCCGTATAATCTGGTTTATTCACCCCGTTAGATTTAATGCGCGCTTAGCTCAGTGGTAGAGTGACTCGTTTACACCGAGTAGGTCCAAGGTTCGATCCCTTGAGCGCGCACCAAAACCAGACGTTCCGATTTTTTGAAATCACCATTTTTTAAAAAAGCTTGCTTTTTTTGTCTGATATGGTAATGTTATCCTATCCAAACCAAAGTGGTTTGGCAATATAGAACCTTAAAAAGGAGGTTGAAAAATGGAAAAGGTAAATACTGAAGAAACTGGTTTGATGGTTTTGCAGGCGAAAGCGGTAGATATTAGGAATGTGCCCTCAAAGGTAACCAACGAAGAGGTAGAAAAACTTCCCTTGGAGAATCAACCATTTCTCTATGCTTCTGGCAACTGGGGCCCAGGCTATGTCATGATAAAAGGCTTGGTGGGTAGAAAAGAAACAATCAAGTTTCTTACCCAACAGTTAGCCCTGAAGATACTCGAGATAACTTCTCCAATGACTTCCCCTGTGGATTTTGTTGCCGGGAATGTCAGCGGCGGGGTAATCCCAGCATGGCTCTTGAGCGAAGAACTGGAAACGCTTCTCGGAAGAACCGTACCCTTTGTTTATATTCGGGAGGCTCGTAAGAAAGGCGGGCAAAAAGAACTGGTTACCGGCATTGCCAACAATCCTGAAATCCCTGCTGGCGCTAACGGCTTGGTGGTTGAAGAACTGGTGAACTTTGCTCAGACAACCTGCAATGGAGCTGACGCTTTGAGGGATGCGGGCTATTCGGTAACCCACGCTGCGACGATTCTTTTCTACGACAACCCGGAAGCAATCAAGGCTCTCAAGGCACACGGGATAGAGATGATATATCTCTTTACCCTGCCAGACCTCTTAACGGTTGCCGAGAAACACCAGACCCATCCGCAGGAAGCAATCGACGGTTACCGAGAGTTTCTGAAGGATCCGCTCGGCTGGCAAGCGAAAAGAGGGTTAGAGCCAAGAAAGGAAGGAGGGACACAATGAAACCACTTCTTTTTGTAGCCCTTGACGATTTAGCCAACAAGGAAGGAAAAACCTTGAAGGTTGCCGAGCAACTTTCAGGAGTTGAAGGCAACTTCGGTTTTAAGATCAACCTTGATTATCTTCTGAATCCGGAAAAGGGATCGAAGGCCCTTCTCAGACCTATTCAGCAATTCGGCCGTCTGGTTTTCTCTGACCTTAAAATGTGGAATGGTACCAGAACAATGGCTTCGGTGATTGAAAATCTGGTAGCTTTGGGAGTAGATTACTTGAATGTCTATGCTTTAGCAGATGAGTTGCTTCCCAAAGCCATACAAAACACCGAGGGGACCAAAACCAAAGTACTTGGTTTGACAGTGTTAACTCATTACAACGAGGCTTATTGCCAGAAACATTTCAGACGGTCATTGCCCGAAACGGTTCGACATTTTGCCGAAGTCGCAGTTAAAGCTGGTTGCCATGGCATTATCTTGCCAGGCACGGCTTTAGAAGCTGTCGCAGATCTTGATACAATCAAGGTAGTGCCGGGAGTCCGTCCTACTTGGCATAAAGACACAAGGCACGAAGAAGAAGTTGAGCCGCGAGTCGCCGCAGAAAAAGGCGCTAATGTCCTAGTATGCGGAAGTCCGATTATGAAAAGCGAAAACCCGGCTGAAGCGTTGCGACGAATCCTCGCCGAAATTCAATAACATTGGAGGAAAAAGTACCTTTCGTGGGGCTTGCTAAAAAAGAGCAAGCCCATTTTTATTTTTCAAAAAATTTTGGCTCACGCCCGAAGGGCGCGTTTTCGGTGAGCGGGCAAAAAATGGAGGGGTTTCAGGGGAGGAAATTTTTTGCCCGCGAGCCATTGAATTTTTCAGGAATTTCTGATAAAATAAGTTCGAGCGGAGTTGTATAAATACACAGAGGAAAATCTAACGGGGCAAGCCACTCTCAAAATTTTAAATCAATCCTAATGCCGCTTAAACTCACTGAAAAACATTTAGCGGATCTTTTTGAAAAACCAAATCGTTGGCAACAAACCAAAGACGCATTTTGGTCTGCCTTAAAATTTTTTACCAATTTCGTATTTTTCTTTTTCTTGTTTTTTCTGCTTATTAACTTCCCGGCTTACTGGAAAAAAATCAGTTTCAATATTTTAGGACAGGAAAAATATAGCCAAAAATTATCAGACGAAGATAAAAAAATTATTGAGCCAATTAAAAAAACGCCTATCCAACCAGCGCAAACTGATAACCAAGCACCAATTCTCACCGCCCAAAATCTACCCCAAAACCGCTTAGTTATTCCTAAAATAAAAGTCAACGCGTCGATTGAGTGGCAGACGACCCCGGAAAACATTTTAGAGAAAATAAAAAATGGCGTGGCGCATTATGCCGACACTCAACTTCCAGGCGAAAACGGCAATGTATTTGTGACTGGACATTCGTCAAATTTTTGGTGGGATGATGGCAAATACAAAGAAATTTTTGCCCTGCTTGATAAAATGGAAATTGGCGACAAAATCTATATTACTTACGAAAAAATACTCTATACTTACGAGGTGGAAAATAAAAAAATTGTCGCTCCCACCCAGATCGAAGTACTCAACCCAACCGATCACTCAATCCTCTCTTTAATGACCTGCTATCCGGTGGGCACCACCATTAACCGATTGGTAATCCAAGCCAAACAAATCGCGCCTGTTCCCAAAGGCGCGCTGGAAAAAACCAACACATCTGACAAAACTAAGTATTTACCAGTGATCAGGTAAACCCCCACGCATAATTTAGTTTATCCTTGCCTTCTTGACAACCCCGACCTGCTGATAAATTACATATCTTCCATCATTTGAAAAATAATAATCAAAACCATTTTTGTCTTCCAGAGATAAAATCAAAGTATTGTTCGCCCCGTCTAATTCAATCATTCGCAATCCGTCGCGCCCGACAAATGCAATATGCTTCTTATCCGGAAACCAACGAATATTTTTTATGGAATATGAAAAACGAGTAACTAATTCGGTCTCTTCATTGTTGGGGTTAATTTTAAGCCGAATTTCGCTGTCACCAACTAATATTAAGTCCTGATCTGGTTTTAAATTTTCAAATTTTTTTGCCTCTTGATCGCTGGCGGTCAAAATTTCCGGTTCCGCTAAAAACAACTTGATATTTTCATATCTTGACACTAAACCCGAATCAATGATTATGCTGCGCGACCATAAATTATAACCGGCTTTTTTAATTTCCACATCATAGCGCCCCGGCTTTAATAAATTTAAACTTTTTCTAATGTTTAAATTAACTAATTTGCCATCTAAAAATACTTGCGACTGCTTTGGCTCAATATCCAAAGATAAAATCCCGGTCTTGTAATAGGAAAAATTTTTCCAATCAATCTGATACCCTAACGCGTGGGACAATAGGAAAAATGCAAATATACTAAAAGTGGCAATCAGGAAAAACCACAAACAAACAAAATTTAACTTTGACTTTGTCCTTGTCATAAACTATAATGATTTTAAGATATTCCACAAACGACTAATCTCGAAACGAAAAACTCAAAACCACCCCGAACATCCCGCACCGCAGTGGCGGGAATACGGGACAGGCAATAAATTTTTCATCACACAATGACACATCAATTCAATGTCAAAGCTCAAATGACAAATGTCAAATCAAATCCTAATTTCAAAGCCCTAATGTCAAATTATTTGTCATTAGGATTTTGGCATTCATTTGACATTTGGAACAATTTGGATTTTAACATTTAATTTTTGCTATTTGATTTTTGATTTATATTTAATTGTGTTTTTGGAAACATCTAACACATTATACATTATTTACAATAAATTTTAAATTATTACTATGAGCGAATTTATCATCACCGGACCAACGCAACTCAAAGGGGAAGTAACGCCATCAGGCGCCAAGAACGCCGCCTTAAAACAGATCGCCGCCGCTATTCTAACTGACGAACTAATGGTTTTAAAAAATCTGCCAAAAATTCTGGATGTGGAAAATATGCTTTTGTTGATTGAAAAATTAGGCGCAGAGGTAGAATGGGTTGAATCGCAAACCGTAAAAATCAATTGTAAAAATTTGTCTGTATATGAAATTGACAGCCAACTTTCAGGCGTGATGCGCGCGTCTGTGGTGCTGGTCGGACCGCTTTTGGCTCGCTTTGGCAAAGCGGTTTTACCGTCTACTGGCGGGGATCGCATCGGCGCCCGTTCAATTAATACGCATTTGAGCGGATTTGAAAAATTGGGAGTAAAAATAGAATATAAAAATAATAAATACTTTTTTGACGCAAAAAACGCGCATGCCGCAGAATTCTTTTTGGACGAAATGAGCGTCACTGCGACTGAAAATTTAATAATGTTTAGCAGTTGCCTTGCTGGTAGAACAGTTTTACGCGGCGCTGCCAGCGAGCCAGAAATAGAGGATTTATGCCTAATGTTAAACAAAATGGGCGCAAAAATTACTGGCGCCGGCACCCAAAGAATTGAAATTCAAGGAATAAACCCCGTGAGAAATTCCAGCGGGGCATTAAACCCCGCCGAAATTATTCTAAAATCTAACCCAGATGCAGAACAACGAGGCATTATTTCTAACAGGGTAAAAAAGGTAAAAAAATTGTCAGGATGCGAGCATTCTATTATTCCTGATAGAATTGAAATCGGCACTTTTGCCTGCGCGGTGGCGGCGAGTAGGGGAGAGGTGATTATCAAAAATGTTATTTTAGAACATATTGAGAATTTACTAATGAGATTTGAAAAAATGGGAGTAAAATATAAATTCAAAGCACGAAATTTGAAGCACGAAATTCAAAACAGAACTTGGGGAGATTTGAAAATTTATCCCAGCAAAAATCTAAAACCTATCTATATAGACACCAGACCGTATCCGGGATTTTCCACTGACCTGCAAGCGCCGATGGCGCTCCTGCTCACCCAAGCGCAAGGGAAAAGCCGAATTTTTGAAACGCTTTTTGAGGGACGATTGGACTATGCCAAAGAACTGCAAAAAATGGGCGCGAAAATTGAAAATCCAGACGAGCATAATATTATCATTACTGGACCAACGGGTCTGAAAGGCGCGCCCGTTGGCACTGCTGATATCCGCGCTGGCGCGACATTGGTCTTGGCTGGCATTATCGCGACTGGAAAAACCGAGGTTAATCAAATTGAAATTTTAGAACGAGGCTATGAAAATTTTGAGGATAAATTAAGATCTCTGGGAGCCAAAATTGAGAGAAATTAAACAATATGTCAGCTCGCCCGTCGGGCGGACAGATTTTGGTTAAACTAAACAGAGCCAATTCCTTGCTCTTTTTTTAAATTTATGCTTATCTTAAATTAAATTAAAAACTAAAATGTCAAATGTTAAAACCACAGTTAAAAACTAAAAACTATTAAAGTTTTGACATTTAAGATTTATCATTATGTTTTTTCTCAAAAAACTTGCAATTGATCTGGGCACAAAAAATATATTAGTATATTTGCCTAAACAGGGGATTGTGATAAACGAGCCATCGGTCGTAGTGCTGGAAACGTCAAACAACAAAATTTTGGCAGTGGGGCACGAAGCGCGCGAAATGCTCGGACGCACTCCAGAATCCCTAATTGCGCTCCACCCGCTCAAAGACGGCGTGATCGCTAATTTTCGCATTACCCAAAAAATGATCCACTATTACATAAATAAAGTGTCAGGTAAAATTCGGCTTACCCGTCCTGATGTGATGGTTTCTGTTCCGGCTGGCATAACTTCAACCGAACGGCGCGCGGTGATTGACGCCACAGTCGGCGCGGGCGCCAAAAATTGTTTTATCATCAAAGAACCAATTGCCGCGGCGTTAGGCGCTGGCATTTCTATCGCGTCGTCTTCCGGCAATATGGTAATTGACATTGGCGGCGGCACCTCAGAAGTGGCGGTGATTGCTTTGGGCGACATTATCGCCAGTTCGTCCGTAAGAGTTGGCGGTGTAGCGATTGACAACGCGATTATTGATTATATCCGCAAAAAATATAACCTTACGATTGGACAACAAACCGCAGAAGAGGTTAAAATAAAGATAGGCGCGGCAGAAGACCTTGTCAAAAACTTAAGACACGAGGTCTCTGGCTCAAATACAATTTCTGGTCTGCCAGAAAGTATTATCATAGAAACTTCAGATGTGGTGCTGGCGATTAAAGATCCGCTTAGAGATATAATTTTTGCAGTCAAACAGGTCTTGCAAAAAACGCCGCCCGAACTTGCCCGCGATGTAATGGACAAAGGCATTATTATGACAGGCGGAGCAAGCAAACTGCGAAATTTAGACAAACTTTTTACCAAAGTTACCGGCGTGCCCTGCCAATTAGCCGAAGAATCAGAACTTTGCGTGGCGCGAGGCGCTGGCATTGCTGTCGAACATTTAGACGAGTTCAAAAAAAGCGTGCTTTGGGCAAAATGATATTTTAATCTCAAATCTCAAAATTCAAAATTATTTTAACGATCAAGGAGCGCGTGGACGAGTACGCTCGTTTCATTGAATTTTCAATTTTCAATTTCTAATTTTCAATCAATTTTCAATGACACAATTTTCAAACATTTCTGTTTGTTATAGTGAAACATTGTAAATTCAATGCCTGCCCCGTTAGAAATAATTGTCGCGTAATTTCTAACGGGGCAGGTAATTCGAGTGGAATATCAAGCTAGGAGAGCAGGAGATTTGAATTTTGAGATAAATTTTATGCTTATTGGAATTGACGCTTCGCGCGCCATCAAGAATCAGCCAACCGGCACAGAATATTACTGCCAAGAAATTATTAAAGCGCTCGCTCGTATTGATCGCAAGAATTTTTATATACTTTACGCACCGGAAGCGCCCCGAAACGAACTAAAAAAATTGCCAGATCGCTTCTCGTGGCGGATAATCCCTTTTCCGAGATTATGGAGTCAAATTCGCCTTTCGTGGGAACTTCTCACCACCAAAACCCGACCAGATGTAATGTTTGAGCCAGCCCATACTGTTCCGCTGATTCATACCGCGCCGATGGTTGTCACAATTCACGACCTTGGTTTTAAGTATTATCCCGAACTTTACACTCGCTTTGAAAATTTTTATCACAATTTCTCTGCCAAATTTTCAACCAAGCATAGCGCGCATATAATCACGGTTTCAAATTATTCCGCGTCTGACATTCAAAAAAATTATCCGGTAAAACCGAGTAAAATTTCAGTCGTCTATCATGGCATTGACGAGCAGATTTTCCGTTTGCCTAATTTGCGCGAGCAAAAAACCAATCTTATTCCCCAGATAAAAAAACCGTATATTTTTTACATCGGTCGTTTGGAAAAGAAAAAAAATATCACTAATCTTGTGAAAGCGTACGCGCTTCTGCGTCAAGAAAAAAAAATTACCCACCAACTCGTTTTGACTGGCAAGCCGGGTTTTGGCTACAATCAAATTCAGCAAGAAATTGATCAATTGTCGCCTGAAATTTCTAAAGATATAATTCAAACCGGCTATATTCGCCAAAATGACTACCCGATTCTACTCAAAAACGCTGACATTTTTGCGTTTGTAAGCAACTTTGAGGGTTTTGGTATGCCAGTGATTGAAGCGTTTGCCTGCGGCGTGCCAGTAGTTTGCTCCAATAGAACTTCCCTGCCAGAAATCGCCCAAAACGCCGCTATTCTAATCAACCCTAAAAAACCGTTTGAAATTGCGGTGGCGTTTTCTAAAATCATCAATAAACCAGCGCTAAAATCCGCTTTAATCTCCAAAGGCATCAAGCGCGCCTCGCTTTTTTCCTGGGACACAGCCGCTCGTAAGACATTGAATATTTTGGAAATGATAGGAAAGAAAAATAAGAATTAAGAATGTAGTCCGTCAGCTGGCGGAGAAGAAATTAAAATGAATTCTGAACAAATCAAAATTTTGGGCATTAAAACTGACAACCTTACTTTGGGGCAGACGATCTTGGAAATAGAAAAAATGATTGCCTCAAATTATTGTCATCAAATTGTTACGGTTAATCCAGAATTTATTCTCAAAGCCCAAAAAGATAAAAAATTTTTCCAAATTTTAAATAATGCCTCGCTGGCAATTCCTGACGGAGCCGGCATTGTCTGGGCGGCAAAAAAACAGGGAATAGAGTTGGCAGAAAGAGTGTCCGGCGCGGATCTGGTGGAAGCGCTTGGCAAAAGACAAAAATACTCGCTATTTTTTCTGGGCGGCGCGCCAGACATTGCCAAGCGCGCGTCTAACAAATTGATGCAAAAATATCCCCAACTCAAAATTTTAGGCGCGACTGACGGTGGAAAAATTACTGATACAAATTTAGCCCATCAAAAAAAACTTATCGGGCGCATTAATCAACTCAAGCCCGATATTTTACTTGTCGCGCTGGGCGCGCCCAAACAAGACAAATTTATCAGCCGTTGGCAAAATGAGTTAAAATGCAAAGTTGCCATCGGCGTGGGCGGAACTTTTGATTATTGGGCTGGAACAGTCAGACGCGCGCCAAAAATTTTCCAACAATTGTCGCTCGAATGGCTTTGGCGGCTGATTTTAGAACCCCGTCGCCTCCCGCGAATTTTTAACGCTGTCATAGTATTTCCGCTAAAAATAATCTTTGCGAGAAAATGATGAATGACGAACAGGAAAAACACAATTTTCAATTCCTTTAACATTTTAGTGCGACCGCATTGAATTGTTAAATATTGAAAGATGACAAGATTGCGATAGACGGAAATAGATTGCTTCGCTCAGCCAGTTGACGGAGCTCGCAATGATAGAAGAACTGGAAATTAGGGACTGTCCCTGCATATTTGGGTCCCTGCAAAATTTGACAAAAGATTGATTTCTGCTCAACTAATATTAATTTTCTCAAAATGCACCTTGACAAGGAGGAACAGAATATGATGGATAACAAAGTAACGCTTCACAAGATATCAATTGCTGAAAAACTATTTTTGTTTACTTATATTTGTTTTATTCCAATATTTTTGGCGTTAATTATTACAAGTATTCCAAACTTTGCGCAGTTTCAAGTCATAACTCATAAAATTTTACTCATTATCTTTATAGCGCTTGGTTACCTAACATTAACGGCATTCTTTATTGAAGGAATAATAAAACGTGATCTTCCTGGTGCGGGTGTAACACTATTGGTGATAGCGATCTTGTCCTTTTTGATTTATTACGGTTTATACCGCCGATCAATACAAAATACATTTTTCAATCCTGGCACTTGCCCTTGACAATCGTCAAGGGTTTTTTGTATACTAAAACTATAGACGGTCTTGCACCGTCTCGATTTATAAAAATTCCAAAAATCAAATAATAATCAACAAACAATTTCCAAAAATCAAATTCAAAACAATTTTGAAATTTGACATTTGAGATTTGAAATTTGCGACTGAAAGGAGCTATTGTGCCTATCTCACCATTTATCGCCGCCATTAACCAAATTTGCGACGAAAAAGGATTGCAAAAAAAAGAAGTTGTCTCGGCGATTGAACAAGCCATCGCCGCCGCGTACCGCAAGGACTACGGAAACCCGCGCGAAATGATCCGCACCGAACTTGAAGAAAACAATGGAAAATTCAAGGTCTTCCAGGAATTTGAAGTGGTAAACAAAAAAGAATATATCAGTAAAGAAGAAGCCAAGGCGCTCAAAGGAAAACAAGCCAGCGAAAAATCAGACAACCAAGAAAATACTAAAATAATTGAACCAGAAAAAACCGCCAGCGAAAACAAAACGGAAAATATAGAAGAACAAGAACCGGAAATAAAAATTTTTGATCCAGCGGTTCATATCTATCTAAAAGAGGCAAAAAAACTTGATTCCAAAGCCAAAGTAGGAGATTTGGTAAAAATTAATCTGCCATACAAAGATAATTTTGGCAGGATTGCCAGCCAAACCGCCAAACAAGTGATCGTGCAACGACTTCGCGAGGCAGAAAGAAATATGCTTTTTGCGGAATATAAACAACGGGAGGGCGAAATTGCTTCTGGAACAGTCCAACAAATCGAAGGTAGAAATATAATTTTAAACATCGGCAAAACCAGCGCGCTTTTACCTTCGCAAGAACAAATTGCCTACGAGCATTATTACATCGGACAACGACTAAGAATTTTCATTAAAGAAGTGGCTGAATCACACCGAGGACCGCGCATCATCGTATCGCGCAGCCACCCCGAACTTTTAAGCGGTCTTTTCAAACTTGAAGTGCCAGAAATAAATTCTGAACAAGTAAAAATTAAAGCGATCGCTCGCGAACCGGGCTCGCGTTCAAAAGTGGCAATTTCCACTCAGGACAAACAACTCGATCCGATTGGAACTTGTGTTGGTCAACGGGGATCGCGCATTGCGGCGGTCTTAGCGGAATTGGGAGATGAAAAAATCGACATCATTGTCTGGGACAAAAATCCCAAAAAGTTTTTGCAAAACGCCTTGTCTCCAGCCAGTATTGAAAAAATCACTTTGTCAAAAGATAAAAAAACCGCTACTGTCAAAGTGGCTGACGACCAACTTCCATTGGCAATCGGCAAAAACGGACAAAATGTCCGTTTGGCTTCAAAAATCACTGGTATTGAAATCGATATTATCAAACCAAGATTAGACGCAAGAAAAACAATAAACGAAAAGAAAACCATACCACCCAGCGATGAGAACAAAAAACCAGCAAAAATTGAAAAAGAAATAATAAAACCTCAAAAATCAAAACATTAAAAAGATTTAAGAAGTAAGATGTAAGATTTATGAATGAATCAAGAATGTAGAATAAAGGATAAAACCCCCTGCATTCTAACTTCTAATCCGCCAGCTGGCGGACATTCTTAAATCTATATTCTATAATCTTAAGTCAAAAAAACTTTTGCATTTTACATTGTGATTTTGCCTGCCCGCTAATCGCCTGAGCGATAGCGATGGCGGGCGGGAGATTTGAGATTTGCATTTTAAATTTTATTATGGATCCTAACATTTTCAAAAAATTTTCTGATAACGCGCGAAAAATTATGACCGCCGGGCAAAGAATTGCCAAAGAAATGCGCTCCAGTTTAAATTCAGAACATCTTTTAATCGCCTTGTCTCTCACACCCGGTACACTGGCTTATGAAATTTTGCAAGATCCCAACAACCGCATCAGCGCTGATCAAATTCGGTTGATTTTGAGTTTGCGCGGACCTGAAAGCGGTCTAACGACCGGCATTTCCAATCAAGCAAAAAAAATTCTGGAACAAGCATCAATGATGGCGCTTGATTTTCATCATAGCCAAATTGACGCGGAACACATCTTGCTCGGCATAACTACTTTACCAGACAGCGCCGCCTACCAAATCATTACCCGATTGGGTATTAATCCGAGAAATATCCGAGATCAAATTTTGGGAATTTTTGAAGGTCTTTCTACAATCGAAAAATTGAGCCACAAACTTTCCCAGTCGCACCCAGATATGCCTTTTCCCGAAGGACTGATTGAATTTAAATTTTTTAAAGCGCCAGCCATCCAAGGCGTCCCCACAAAGACCCCAGCCCTGGCGCAATTTGCCCAAAACCTGACTAAAAAAGCGCAAAACGGCAAAATAGATCCAGTCGTTTCCCGGCAAGCGGAAATACTGAGAATTATTCAAATACTATCTCGCAAAACCAAAAACAATCCGGTGCTGATTGGCGATTCAGGAGTGGGGAAAACCGCCATCGTGGAAGGACTGGCCCAACAAATCGTCCAAAACAAAATTCCGCCCGCGCTGATCGGCAAGCAAATCTACAGTTTAGATCTGGCGCTGATTGTGGCTGGCACATCTTACCGCGGACAATTTGAAGCGCGGATTAAAAAAATTATTGACGAAATTAAAAAAGATAAAAACATCATTTTATTCATTGACGAACTCCACACTTTAATTGGCGCGGGCGCGGCAGAGGGCTCGCTTGACGCTGCCAATATCTTAAAACCAGCACTCGCCAAAGGCGACATTCATCTTATCGGCGCCACCACGATTGATGAATATCGCAAACACATTGAGCGAGATCCAGCGCTTGAAAGACGATTGCAAACCATTCTCATTAAAGAGCCCACCATTAACCAAACAATCAATATTTTATCTGGCATCAGAGCGGTCTACGAACATCACCATAAAGTTAAAATCACTGATCAAGCCCTCATCGCATCAGCCACTTTGTCAGCCCGCTATATTGCTGATCGGTTTTTGCCTGACAAAGCGATTGACCTAATTGACGAAGCCAGCGCTGCCAAGCAAATTAAAAATGCGGCGCGTTTTGCGCTTAAAAAAGTCAATCAAAAACAAAACAAACTTGAAAAAATTCTTACTCAAAAAAATCAGGCAATTGACAACCAAGATTTCAATACTGCCGCCCAACTTCGGCTTGAAGAAATTAGAGTTAGACAAGAACTCAAAAAAACCACGCGAAAAAATTCAGAGACCTTACCCTCTGTCACGAGTGAAGATATTGCCGAGATTGTCTCAAATTGGACCGGTGTGCCGGTAACCACGATGATAAAATCAGAACGGGAAAAACTTAACAAGTTAGAAAAAACATTAAGCAAATATGTGATTGGACAAAAAGTCGCGGTTGACGAAATCGCCAAAGTTGTCAAACGCGCCAAAGCCGGCATTCATAATCCTCGCCGCCCGCTCGGCTCTTTTATATTTCTTGGACCAACCGGCGTTGGCAAAACATATCTGGCGCAAACTCTGGCGGCTGAGGTCTATAAAAAACACAATTCTTTGATTAAAATTGATATGTCCGAATTTATGGAACGGCATAATATCTCGCGATTAGTCGGCGCGCCGCCCGGCTATGTTGGCTACGAAGAAGCCGGCAAACTCACAGAAGAAGTGCGGCGCAATCCTTATTGCGTGATACTGCTTGACGAAATTGAAAAAGCCCACCCCGAGGTTTTTAATATCCTCCTTCAAATTCTGGAAGACGGATTTTTAACCGATGCCAAAGGCAGACGGATCAATTTTCGCAACACGATTATCATAATGACCTCCAACATTGGCATAGAAAAATTAAATAAACACGCCTCAATTGGATTTACCTCAAAAAAACCGTTTGACTCGCAAGCCCATTGGATTGAAGCGCGCCAGGAAATTTTAGAAGAATTAAAAAACGCTCTCAAACCAGAACTGATAAATCGCATTGATAAAATCATCGTGTTTGAGCCGCTAAACCAAAAAGCGATTAAGCAAATTATCAAAAATCAATTTGCAGAACTTCAAAAACGGCTGGCTAAGCAAAAAATCGAATTAACCATCAGGCAAAACGCGATTAATTTTTTAGCCAAAGTAAGTTTTGAACCAGAGTACGGAGCGCGACCCTTGCGCCGTGCCATCACTGAATATATTGAAAATCCGTTAAGCGAAAAAATTTTAGAAAGAAAAATCAAGCCGGGCGATAAGGTAGATATCAATTTTCAAAACAAAAATAAGACAATAACTCTCAATGTAGACAAAAAAACCGCTGGCAAGAGTTTGCGAAAAAATAAATTAGCCACAATAGCCACAATAAATAAAAAATAAAAATGAAGAATTTACAACTGAAATAACCCCGAACATCCCGCCTTGGCGGGAAAACGGGGCAAGCAAATCAAAAATTGCTTAATTGTAATTTAATTTCTTAATTATTCATTCTTAATTCTTATTTGTTTTAATAATGTTTGACAAAAATTTTGCCCCACAAATCGCTTACTTGCCAGCACAGGATCGCGATTTAATCCGTCGGGCTTATTTGTTTGCTAAAAATTCTCACCAAGGACAAAAAAGAACGTCAGGCGAGCCCTATATTACGCATCCGTTGGCAGTGGCAACGCAACTTTCCAAAATGCGCTTTGACGGACAAATGATCTCGGCCGCTTTTTTGCACGACACAGTTGAAGACACTCCTGTCACCTTAAAACAAATTCAAAGAAAATTTGGCAAAGACATTGCCGGACTAGTAGACGGCATCACTAAATTATCGCGCGTCCGACTAAATAAAACTTGGTTTGGCTTAGGACCGATCAAAAAAGAAAAATTGCCAGAACTCATCCGACAAATTGAAACATTAAAAAAAATGTTTTTGGCAATGAGTCGGGATATTCGCGTGGTAATCATAAAAATTATTGATCGCTTGCACAATATGCAAACGATAAAATTTTTGCCAGTGGAAAAACAAATTCGCATTGCCTCGGAAACATTGCAAATTTTTGCGCCTTTGGCTTCGCGATTGGGAATGGGAGAAATCAAAGGGCAATTAGAGGACTTAGCATTTCTAATTATTTATCCCAAAGAATCCCAAGAACTGGAAAAACAAGTCAAACACGAAAGAATGCGCCGAAAAAAAATCGTTGATAAAAATATTCGCGCGCTCTATCGATTATTTGCCAAGAAAAAATTTCAACCAATTTCATTGCATGGTCGCGTCAAACACCGCTGGTCGCTTTACCGAAAACTGTTGCGCTACGACAATGATTTATCCAAAATTTACGACCTGATCGCCATTCGGGTAATTGTGGAAAATATTGACGAATGCTATGGTGCGCTGGGGCTCATTCACGAAAGATGGCGACCCCTGCCCGGCAGAATTAAGGACTACATCGCGCTCCCCAAACCCAATGGCTACTCATCTTTGCACACCACAGTTTTTGGACCAGGCGGAAATATAATTGAAATTCAAATCCGCACCCAACTAATGCACGAGCAAGCGGAATATGGCATTGCCGCCCACTGGCAATATAAAGAACCAACGGAGCAAGCTCCGAGGTATTCTTTGTTCCGCCAAAGGAAGTGGGCTTCATTCCCGAAGCAAGCTTCGGGATATTCGCCCTCTTGGAATAAAGAAAATACCAAAATTAGTCAATATCTGCGTAAAATTTTTCCGGAAAATGAAAAAGGAATTAAATGGCTTAAAGATTTGGTGCGCGTCCAAAAAGCGATTAAAGATCCGCAGGAACTGGCTAAAACCCTAAAATTGGACTTTTTCTCAGACCGAATTTTTGTCTTTACGCCGGCTGGCGATGTTAAGGACTTGCCAGCCGGCGCCTCGCCGATTGATTTTGCGTATAGTGTGCATAGCGAACTGGGACATCATTACGGTGGAGCGCGCGTCAATGGAAAAATCGCCGCTTCTAACTTTTGCCTCAAAAACGGCGATATTTGTGAAATTATCAAAAACAAAAAAGGTCAACCCAAACCGGACTGGCTGGCGGTGGTAAAAACCTCTAACGCCCGCCAAAAAATCAAACGGGCAATAAAGGAAAAGTAATATGAAACAAAAAACCAAGCATTAAGATATTCTGATGGCAAAAATTTGATAAATCATTATTAACACTGTATATATATAAAAATATACTAAAAAATTATGTTAGAAAAAATTTTAGAACAAATTGGTGCAAATAATTAGGTATTACCTTAGTTTTTAGGAAATGAACCTGTAAAAGAGAAACGTCCACTGTCCTTACACTCCATCAAAAATTGACAATCGAACTTTCCGCCAATCCGTTCAAGCGCTTTGGCGGTTTTTTTATAGCAAAAACCGCTGGCTAAAAAAAAATGGGCAACGGGCGTTGAAAGGATAAAAAATATCCTTTGCGTAAAATTCGTGTAAAAGATCGGATTTTTGAAAAACCCTACCTGTAAAAATGTCAACCTCGTAGGTTGATCAAGGGCGCAGTCGTCTGGTCATCGCGAGGAGGTTGCCACGGCGGAAAAACCCACTGTGGGTTTTTAAAATCATTAATCTTCCACTATTATACTACTTAGTATAATAGTGGCAATGGGACTGATCCAATTATTTACCAATTATTTGATTCCCAAGCAATTTTGAGGTAAGATTGTTAATAATGGGGACGCTCCCCCGCCTGCCATGCGTTGCCGCAAGGCATTGCGGGCAGGCGAAATAAACTCAGATTTACGATAAGGTAATATTCAAGCAAGAGAGATTGTAAATAATTTTACATCGGCTAAACTAAAAATATGATTAAGAAAGATAATAATTTTGCTTATATAGACGCTGCCAATTTGCATAATGGAGTGCGCGAATTGGGATGGAAATTGGATTACAAACGTTTTCGCGTCTGGCTTCGCGAGAAATATTCTGTTCAAACAGCATATATTTTTATTGGTCTAATTCCAAAATACAAAGATATTTATAAATCTTTGCAG
>VMGK01000011.1 GCA_007376535.1 Candidatus Berkelbacteria bacterium Licking1014_7
TCCGTTATGAAGATGGAAAACTCGGCGACCAGATGTATCTTAATGACTGGCCAAGTAGATTTAATGGTGTGCATATCCTTCAGCATAAAGGCGGCGGAATGGCGCCATGGAATATAAAAAATTATATTCTTTCTCAAAATGGCGGCAAGGTGTTTATTGATGACCAGCCACTGATTTTTTATCATTTCCATGCTCTGAAATTTTTTTCTCAATATGATTTTGAACTTTCTTCGGGTTACAATTTCAGTTTCAGCCAGCAGGAAAAATTATTAGTCTATAAACCATATTTAGAAGCAATCAGGCGAGTCATGATTCAAGTTAATAAAATTGACCCTAATTTTTATTTTGGATTTTCCAAGAAAACATTGAAGTATAGAATGATGAATAAAATTTTGGCAACTAAAAGCTTTTTATGGCGAAAATGATAATCAAAAAATGGTGGAAAAACAACCTTTTTATAATCAGCTTCCTCACGGCTAGTTTTATTTTTTTATTAGTTATCAATAACTGGTTTTGGCCAACTCCCGATGAATATTTATATGCATCAGTAGCGCGTTCGATCATAGCCGGTATTAAAGGAGAAATCTGTCTTTCTTGTTTTAACACCGAGCATACCTATCTAGTTTCCGCGATGGTGGCTATTTATCAATGGCTTTTAGGGCTAGGCGATATTGAACTGATAGCCAGTCGTATACCGATAATCTTTTTTTCTTTGGGGACTATCTACATCCTTTGGTTAATATCTGGAAAAATTATTGAGAAAAAGGAAGAACGAAGTTGGTTTTTGTGGCTGCTACTTTTAATCCCCGGTTATTTTGTTTTATCGGTCAGATTTCTTTTGGACGTTCCTTTAACTTTTGGCTTCGCGCTTTTAATCTATTTATTAAT
Source organism: Candidatus Berkelbacteria bacterium Licking1014_7 (assembly GCA_007376535.1). Taxonomy (GTDB): domain Bacteria; phylum Patescibacteriota; class UBA1384; order GWA2-35-9; family CG2-30-39-44; genus VMGK01. The sequence continues at coordinate 889 of VMGK01000011.1, forward strand.
TATCCGGGCGCGGGCAATCTGGATTGGATTAGGGCTTGCTCTTATTTTGTTGATTAAGGACTACGGGTTTTTTCTGGCCGCCCCTTTGATTATTATCAGTTTCATCCTTGATGCCTTTGAGGCACGACAATCTACAATATTAAAAAACATAGTCAATTTTGTAATCCAAATATTGATTGTTTTTCTTCCTTCGTTTTTTGTAATCGTTATTTTTTTGGCTTTTAATTTTTTGCCCTATCCGAGACTGTTAGAAACCGGGCTGATTGAATATCTTGGCGATGGATATATTGTGTTTGTCAAGGTAATTTCATGGTTGACGAGCAAAATCGCTCCCTTTATTAATCCTTCAGACGGAATTTCCTATGCACAAGCATTGGTCCAGAAAGCCAGACAATTAGAGTTTTCTGGTAAATTCCCCACCACTATTTTTGATTCACCCCTCACCCCGGAAATTAGCGCGGGATTTTTTAAAAAAATATGGTTAATTTATCAATATAATTTTTCCGAACAAGACGTAATGATATTTGCTTGGCCGCTTTTTTTCACAGGTTTAATTTTAAGAATAAAAGCAATAATTAAAAGCGGTAAAGCTTGGCTTTCAAAACGAAACGATATTTTGTTTCTCGTTTTGGTCCTTATCTTCTTCTATGTTAACTGGCATGAAGCTCTCAATATTCACGGATTTCGTTTAACCGTACCCATTACTTTAGCTTTGGTGTATTTTAGCTACTGTGGTCTTAAAGAAATTTTAGCAGGAGGTAACCACAAAGCTAGGATAATTTTTATTTTTTCCTCAGTAATCTTTTTAAGTTTATATATGGCTTTTGTCTTTCAAATAAGAGAGTATGGCAGCCTAATTTCCGCTCAATCAATGGTTGGTTGGTTATTGCATTATAAATTACTGATTTTTTTAATTCTTTTTTCAAGCGGATTTTTATTCCTTTGGCTTTATCCTATTTTGTCCTGGAAACGAAAAAAATTACTTCTATTAATCGGATTGCTATTTTTCTTTGTCCTTAAATTTTTTCCATTTTATCTTGAATCTAAAGCCGCTAACAAACAATATGATTTTGATTATGGTTTACCAGAAGCTGTTCCATATCTCGAGCAGATAAAGCAGCAAGATGTTAACATAGCAGCTAATGCCAATCCCTATATGATGGATTATTATGCCAAAACCTTGAACCTTCCCAATGAAGGAAGTGCCCCTGTGATGAGAGATTTAAAAAGGTTTAATAGATATATTTTTTATTGGTATCGGTCAACATACCCTCGACTTGATATTAGTTTTTTAGTCGCGCATAAAATAAACTATATTTTTTTTGTTAATCGGGAAATTGGAGATCAATCTTATCAAGAATAGTAATTTTAAAAAATTGATCGTGTTGATGAAAAATATTTAATATTGATGAGAAAAAGTTATAATAAAAGCAATCACCGGCTTCAATGGTGAATTTATCGAATTAATATATAAGAGAGGATTATTGAAATGAATATGAAAATTACTGATCGGAAAAAAATTGTTGTAGAACTTATAAATAACATGGCATCAAGCCGAAATTCTTGGATTAGGAAAAATAGGTATTATTATACAGAGCTTACTAAGTTTTTAAAATATAATATTCCCGAAGGTTCTGAAGTGTTGGAGATCGGTTGTGGAACCGGCGAGATTTTAGCCAGCCTAAAACCAAAAAGAGGCGTTGGTATCGACATCTCTGCGAAAATGATCGAGATTGCCAAAAAGCAATACCAAAATTTGGAATTCGAGGTGATGGACGCTGAAAAACTCAAGCTGAATGGTGAATTTGATTATGTTATTATCTCAGATACGATCGGCTATTTTGAGGATGTTCAAAAAGTATTTCATGCTTTAAAAAATGTTACTTACCGATCGACGCGGGTTGTAATTACCTACCAAAACTTTCTGTGGATGCCAGTCCTTGGGTTAGCAGAGCTATTAAGGTTCAAGATGCCCTCTAAAAAACTTAATTGGCTGAATCTCGACGATATTGTTAATTTATTAGAAATTGAAGGATATGAAATGGTTAAGCAAGGCAATCGGTTTATTTTCCCATTTTATATTCCTATAATCTCTTTACTATTAAACCGTTATATCGGCAATCTTCCATTGATCAACCATCTGGGCCTGATTGGGTATGTGGTTGCGCGTCCGACAGGCAAAGTGAAAAAAAAAGATTATTCGGTTAGCGTTATTGTACCCGCGAGGAATGAAAAGGGAAATATTGAAAATATTGTTAAGAGAGCCCCCCGAATAGGCAATTCCACAGAAATTATTTTTATTGAAGGACACTCAGGCGACGGTACGCTTGAAGAAATTAAAAGAGTTTGCCAAACTTACAGGAGCGATAAAAAGTTATTGTATGCAATTCAAACCGGCAAAGGCAAAGGCGACGCCGTTAGAAAAGGATTTGATCTAGCATCTGGGGAAATATTAATGATCCTAGACGCCGATTTAACCGTTCCGCCAGAAGATTTACCAAAGTTTTATTCCGCTTTAGTATCCGATAAAGCGGAACTAGTCAATGGTTCGAGGTTGGTATATCCAATGGAAAGAGAAGCAATGCAAACTCTAAACATACTCGGCAACCGTTTTTTTTCGATAATGTTCACTTGGTTGCTTGGACAGAAGATTAAAGACACGCTTTGTGGGACTAAGGTTATGTTTAAAGACGACTATATAAAAATCGCTCATAACCGGTGTTTCTTTGGTAATTTTGATCCGTTTGGAGATTTTGATTTGATTTTCGGCGCCGCCAAGCTTAACTTGAAGATTAAAGATATTCCCATTCGTTACAGAGCTCGTCAATATGGAGATACCAATATTTCTCGGTTTAAGCATGGGTGGCTTTTGTTAAAAATGGTATTATTTGCAATGAATAAAATTAAATTTATTTAGAGATATATATGATTTATAAAATTTTGTTGCTCGTCGCTATTCTTTTCAATGTTATTGCTCAGGTAGTGCTTAAAATATTTGCAAGAGGTACCCACTCGGCTGGTTCTGGACTCGACATAGCCACTAAACTAAAAGTATTCTTGACTAACCCGCTTTTCTGGATCACACTTGTTTTTTATGGACTAAGCTTTGTATTATACACAGTAGCTCTGTCGAAAATTGAGCTTAGTCGGGCTTATCCGGTCAGTAGTATCGGAGCGATAGTATTAATTTTGATAATCTCAGCTTTGTTTCTCGGTGAATCCTTAAATATTTACAAGGTGGCGGGAATAGTATTATGTCTAATTGGAATTGTTGTAATATTTCGTTAAATATGTCAGATATTCTATCGCAGCATCGTAAAATTTGGAATACCAAAAAAATTCTCAGGGTAATTTATACCCGTTGGTATAATAAAATTATAAACGATCTCAATAAGGATGGCAGATTGACAGTCGAAATCGGCGCTGGCGGAGGAAATTTTAAGGATTTTTATCCCCAGGCAATTGCTTCTGATATAGATGACCATCCTTGGTTGGATATGGTTTTTGATGCGCATTCTATGCCGTTTGAAAATGATTCAGTCTCTAACTTAGTAACGATAGACACGCTTCACCATCTCCAGAATCCAATAAAGTTTTTGCAAGAATCATTTAGAATACTGAAGAAGGGTGGTAGAGTGATTATGGTAGAACCGTTCCCCTCGCCTTTTTCTTTGCTGGTTTATCGGCGTTTTCATAAAGAACCTTTTTTAATGGATGCTGACTATTACAAAACATTACATAGTAAAGAAAAATATCCTTGGGAATCAAACCAAGCCATACCTTACTTGATATTTTTTAAAGATAAATACAAATGGGAAAAATTGATGGGCAAAAAGTTCAAAATTGTTAAAAAAGAAAAAATGAGTTTTTTGCTGTACCCTCTTTCTGGCGGGTTTGAGCATAAATCATTAATTCTTTATATATTTATTCCAGTATTTCAATTAATAGAATGCTGTCTTTACCCCCTGAAATCTTTAATGGCATTTCGTTGTTATATAGTTTTAGAAAAATGTTAAAAAAACTTTATTTCCAATTAGGGAGAGTGAAACCACGATGGTATTTTTTAGCGATATTGACAGCACCCCTCATTTTAATAATATTTTCATTATATATTAAAAAGAGTAGCGGACCCCACTGGTTGGGTGGTAATTCCGATCCAAGCTATGCGTATTTACTAAACGGTTTAAACGCAATTCAGTTAAAGGATATTGGGCATTTTGATCATCCGGGCACTCCCGTTCAAGTGTTAAGTGGTGCTATTGCTCGCAGTTTAAGTTTTATCCGTCATCTTAGCGATAAAGATTTTGTCTCGCATGTTTTAGCCGATCCTGAATACTATTTGAATGCGATCAATTATGTTTTTTTAATAGCAATTTGCGTTCTTCTGGTAGTAGTCGGTTGGTGTATTTATAAAAAAACGAAAAGTGTTATGCTATCGCTTTTGACTCAATCGGGCGTTTTTTTCTCCTCGGTTACTTTTGGCTATCTTAATGCTATTGCTCCTGAACCACTCTTAATTTTTAGCGACCTACTGATTACTTTGATAGTTGTTAAGCTAGTTTTTGATAAAAAACCTAACTGGAACAAATACGGTTTAGAATTTGCTCTGGTTGCAGGTTTTGGCATAGCCACAAAAATTACTTTTTTACCGTTGCTGATATTACCATTGGTAGTCTTGCCTAAAATTAAAGATAAAATTTTGTTTATGATCGGACTGATTCTGGCATTTATCTTTTTTACCCTTCCAATTAGGCATCATTATAGGGAATTTTTTGACTGGGTTTATAGACTCTTTTTCAATTCAGGTATCTACGGCACAGGACCGGCTACGGTTGTGGATCTATCGGCCTACTTGGGCAACATCAAAATGCTATTGATTACTATCTATCCTTTTTTTGGCTTGTTACTATTAGATAGTCTAATTTTACTCGCTGTTATATTAGTAAAAAGAAAAAATAGTGAAAAAACTTTCCCCATCCAGACCAAAATACTTTTAGGGCTGACACTTTCGATTATCGTAGGCATTTTAGAGGTTGCAAAGCATCCGGGTCAGCATTATTTCATACCTTTTATTGGGACTGCGGGCTTACTTGTCTTTTTATTTATTCAAAACCTGCCAGCAATTAAAAAAATAAATAGTGGATTTTATTCTGTATTTGTCGTAATGTTAATAATTTCAATAATCGGTTCATTGGTCTCAACCTTACATCAAACAAGATTTGCGTCATTGTCCTTAATTAGTCAAAAAAACAAAATTGCCTCTGTCAATCAACTAAGGGATGGTAGATATAAGGATTTTATCAAGGTTGATTATTATCGTTCGTCTTCTGTGGCGTCGGCTTTAGAGTTTGGCAATATGTTTTCGTCGAATATCAATGCCCCAGAGCTGAAAAAACTTTATCCAACAGCGTATAATTTTAACATCTGGAGACAGAAATATTATTTTTGGGGAGATGAGATAACATTTGACGATCTGCTCGCAAAATCAAAAGGGGCGATTATCTTCCAGGGTCCACCTTTTGAAGGGGGTTATTATAAAGATAATCCAGAATATCGTCCGAAAGTTCCGCTTATTGATAAGATTAATGGAGATATAGAAACTATTTATCAGTACTCAAATTAATGTCCAGCGGCTTTTTGTTAATGGCGGCGATTATTTTTTCTTGCTGTGATTTGATTAATTCTGGATAAATCGGAAGGGAAATAATTTTGGTAACAATTTCTTCGGTTGTCGGCAATTTTATGGCTGGCGGGCGGTAAATCGGCTGTAAATGAGCCGGAATAAGATAATGAATTTGAGTCATTATATTTTTTTTCGCTAATGCCGTCATCAATTTATCGCGGTTATTGGTTTGTATAACAAAAAGATGCCAAACGGGCTGTGCCCATGGTTGGACTTTTGGTAGCTTAATGGTCGGAGATTTTATCAGTTCTAGATATTTCTGGGCGATTTTGATTCTTTTTTTATTCCACTCATCCAAGTATTTTAATTTTACTGATAATATCGCCGCCTGCAATTCATCAAGGCGACTATTCCGGCCAAGCAACACATGCTCATAACGATTTTTTTGCCCGCCATTTCTAAGCATTTTTATCTTGTCAGCGATTTTTTTATTATTGGTAATAACCGCTCCGCCGTCTCCCAAAGCCCCGAGATTTTTAGTCGGATAAAAACTAAAGCAAGCCGCGTCTCCCAGCGACCCGACTCTTTTTCCTTTGTAGCGGGCGCCGTGAGATTGGCAGGCGTCTTCTATAACAACCAATTTATGTTGTTTGGCAATTTTTAGAATCGGATCCATATCTGCCGGATGTCCATAAAGATGCACGGGAATAATTGCTTTAGTTTTTTCAGTAATTCTTTTTTCAATATCTTTTGGGTCAATAGTATAGGTTTTTTCGTCAATATCAGCAAAAACTGGTCTGGCGCCGGTCGCTGATATTCCAAGCGCGGTAAAGGTGGCGGTAAACGATGGGCAGATTACTTCGTCGCCTCTACCGATATCGAGCGCAAGAAGCGCCAAAGTAATAGCGTCAGTTCCGTTGCCAACACCAATACAATATTTTGTCTGGCAATACTTAGCAAACTCCTTTTCAAACTGTTCAACTTCCGAACCCAAAATATACCATCCGCTATCAATAACTTTCTTGATAGTGGTAAGAATTTCTTGACGGATTTTTTTGTTTTGTTTGCCGGGATTAGATACTAATTGCATGATAAAAGGTATTTTTTAAATTCGTTATAATCTCGCAAATAATCATTTTTGTTAAATAATTCAGATGCGAGAACAAGAAAGGTTGTGTTTGGCGCAAAATCTTCCATACTATGCCAGATTTTAGACAGAATAATCACGCCTTCATTAGGTTTCGACAATAAAACTTCAGTTTTCTTTTGACCATTATCAAGTTTAATTATCGCCGATCCAGATAAACAAAACAAAGCTAAGATAGTTTTTTTATGGGCATGAAAACCGCGTTTACCATTTTTTCTGGTATTTAAGATGTAAAAAATTCGCTTGATAGAGAAGGGAATGTGTTTTTTATATTCTCCAAATATCAGATCGCCTCTTTCATCACGGATAATAGGTAGTTTAATTTTTTGTGGTAGATGAGTGTTTTTCATGATAAGATTTTACAAAATTTGATGTTTCTAACAAACTTTCAATTGTCCCGGCGTCAAACCATTCTTTTTTCAGTTTTATGGCTCGTAATTTACCTTCTTTAAGATAAAGATTATTGATATCTGTTATTTCATACTCACCGCGGGCTGAAGCTCTTTGACCGATACACTTCTTAAAACAAGTATTGTCATAAACGTAAATACCCGTAATTGCCAAATTGCTTTTTGGTTTTTTGGGTTTTTCTGCCACTGAAATAACATTATTATTTTCATCAATTTCAGCGATACCAAATCTTTGAGGATCACCAACTTCTTTCAAAAAGATCATCGCCCCGTCTTTAAATTTTTTCAAATGAGTCGTTAAATCATCCCAAAAAATATTATCTCCAAGTATTAAGATACAATTTTCGGTTCCAATATAATCTTTGGCAATCCATAAACCATCAGCAATTCCCGAAGGTTTATTTTGGATTCCGTAAACAATTTGGATTTGTTTGCCATTTTTATCCTTAAAATCTTGTCCAGATCCCAAGAGATTGACAAAATCATTAATGTGGGGCGGATTAGTAATAATGATGATGCGATTAATTCCTGCCTTCACCATCGCTTCAATCGGGTAATAAATCATCGGTTTATTGTAAATTGGTAACAGGTGCTTGTTGGTAACTTTTGTAATTGGGTATAATCTTGTTCCAAACCCACCGGCTAAAATAATACCTTTCATTTTTTTTAATTAAAATTATTTTTGACTAATTTTCGCCACCAGTGTTGATTTTTGCGATACCATTCTATGGTACGAGAAATTCCATCCCCAAACGATACTTTTGGTTGCCATTTTAATTCTGTAGTGATCTTATTGTGATTAATGGCATAATGCATGTCATGACCAGGTCTGTCGGCGACAAAGGTTTTTAGCGACAAAGGTTTTTTTAACTGCCCCAAAATCGTATTGGCGATTTCTATTCCGTTTTTTTCCGCATCGCCCCCGATACAATAGGTCTCGCCGACTTCGCCACGATGCAAAATTAAATCTATTGCCCGGCAATGATCTGCCACATATAAATAATCTCTCACCGCCCGCCCTCGTCCATAGATTGGCAAGGGAATATTTTGCAGCGCATTGGTAATAAATAATGGAATTATTTTTTCAGGAAACTGATATGGACCATAATTATTTGAGCAATTTGAAATTGACACTGATAGTTGATATGTTTCAAAGTAAGCCCTTACCAAATGGTCAGAAGACGCTTTAGACGCAGAATAAGGTGACCTTGGGTTATAGCAAGTATTTTCACAAAATTTAACCTTACAATTTAGTGGCAGTGCGCCAAAAACTTCATCTGTGGAAATATGATGAAACCGTTCTATATTTTCTTTTTTTGCCACATCTAATAAAATTTGCGTACCCACTATATTGGTTTTAATAAAGATAGCTGGTCCATTAATGGAGCGATCGACATGGGATTCAGCCGCAAAGTTGACGACCCAGTTGCATCCGCAAATCGCCTCCTTTACAGTTTTATAGGCACAAATATCTCCTTTGATAAACTTATAACGTGGTTCATTTTTGAGTAGGGCAAGATTTGCGATATTGCCGGCATAAGTCAGTTTATCAAGATTGACAATTTGATAAGATGGGTATTTTTTTAACATATATAAAATAAAATTTGATCCAATAAATCCAGCGCCACCTGTAACTAAGATTTTTTTTGATTTTTTACTCATGTAAAACTTCTTTAATATATTGCTCTAACAATTTGCCAACCCTAGAAATATCAAAAACATTTTTAATAAGTTTTTTTCCGTTATTACCCATTTCATTATTTAATTTATGATTTTTTAAGATAGATATCAATTTTTTTATGTAGATATCTTTATCGTGAGAGATTTCATATCCGGCTTTATATTTATTTAAGAATGGAATAGAAGATTGATGGTTGGTGATAACTGGCGTACCCAGTGCCAATGACGCCAGGCAGGCTAGCGAAGTTTCTTCATAATGTCGGGGCATAAAGACAAAAATCTTGGCAATTTTATAAGCCGGGTAGTTATCTGTTTCATAAAGGGGACCGATGATTTTTACATACATTTTTAATTTTAGATTTACGATCATATTTTGTAGAGTTTTAAGGTAATACCCATCATCTCTACCAATTATAAGCAATTGAGCATCAGGTATTAATTTGATTATTTCTGGCATTGATTTGATTAAGAAATCAATACCTTTAAGACGGTTAATTCTGCCTATGTAAAGTATAATATTTTTATATGATTTAATGTCATATTTTTTTCTGAATAATCGGGTATTGATTTTAGATTGCTTGAAATATTTCAAATTGATTCCGAGTGGAAAAATTTTACATCTGGACTGATCTGCTTGATATTTACAGTATAATTTTTTTTCATGTTCGGTTTGCCCTAATAAAAATGATGCGCCCGCAACCATTCTTTTTGTCCAAATTGCATCAATAACTTGTTTTATATATTTTTTTAATCCATGAGGAATGGGGATAGATCCATAAGCGGCAAGGCAATACGGAATTTTATATTTTTGACAGAACCGAAACGCGATAATATTTTGATAATTTCTGAAATCCGATAAAAATACAAAGTCAAATCTTTTAATATTCGCTTTGAGTGCTCTTGCAAAACCAATGGGAACAAAAATTTTATAATTCCATGCCAGCCAATTATTGATATTTTTAAACCGTTTGATTGTTATGTTCTGAATTGTTTCTGTTGCTTTAAAATTTCTTTTTTCGGACAGTGCGTCTGTGGTATAAAATTCTACTTTATTTCCCGCTTTGGTTAAGTGTATAGCCAGGTCGTGATTGATTCTTGGAGGACCACCATATCCCCACGCAGGAAAGGCGTATGGGGCAATAAATAATATATTTTTCATAGATGAATCAAATTATAAATTTTTGTAATTATACAATTATGTAAGTTATGAATGACGATTAAAAATTTATTTTTGGTATATTTTTTTACTACCTCAAAATCTTCTTGGAATTGTTGATTAAAGTTTGTTTTACCTTTAGATTTAGCATGAATTCTAAATTGTGCTACATTATCTTTTAATATAATTGGGTCGGAAATTTTCCCGATTCTTAACCAAAAATCATAATCCATGGCATAATGCAGATGTTCGTTAAGCCAGCCGATTTTATCATGCATCGAGTGGCGCCAAAATGTGGCTGACTGACTAATGAAATTTAAAACAAGCAATTTATTATAACTATAATGATTTAACCAGAAATTTTTATATTTTTGAATAAAATGGCGAACCGGTCGTCCATTGGAACCTACGATTTGGCAGTATCCGGTTAACCATTGCGATTGTGGGTTTTGAGAGAATTTTTGCGCAACTAATTGAAAACAATTGGGCAAATAATAATCATCGCTGTTTAACCACGCGACAATATCTCCTGACGCTTTTTTAAATCCCTGATTGATCGCGTCCGATTGCCCTTTATCTTTTTTGCTCCACCAAATATATTTTATTTTTTGACACTTGGTTGGATATTTTTTTTCTTTTAATAATTTGTGGTATTTTTTTATTATCTTAACGGAGTTATCCGTCGAGCCGCCATCAGCGACAATATATTCTATTTCAAAATCGCCTGTTTGCGATAGAACACTCTTGATTGTTTGGTCAATAAATTGTCCCTGATTGTATGAGGGAGTAATTACAGAAAATTTCATATCTCCTGGCTTTTTTCAATTATCTTGGTCGTTGATATACCGCCTTTTATTTTATTGGGCGGGTTGCGGCGGCAGGCGATAAATTGTCCGCCGATTGATTCAATCAATTTTCTTTTATATTCAAGTTTTTTGTCAGTAAGCGGAACCACATATACATCCGGCTTAACTCTTTGCGTTAATTTTAAGTGATCCATATTATAATTTACTAACGGCTCGCGACAGATTATTACATAGTCAACTATTTCCAGTCCTGCCAGCAATCTGCTTCGCAATGTTTCATTATTAATGGGGCGACCTTTCCCTTTGTATTTTTTGATTGTCTCGTCTGACCCAAGTCCGACAATTAAAATATCTCCTTTGCTCTTGGCATAATTAAAAAAAATCAAATGCCCTAAGTGCAAAATATCAAAACAGCCGGTAACTAAAACTGTTTTTTTATTCTGTTTTTTAAATTTTTCTGTCAGTTTTTTTATTTTATGATAACTGACGATTTTTTTATCCGATTGCATCGCGTTTACTCTTGTTTTCCGTATTTTTTTTCAACTTGGGCTTTAACCCATGGATAATGAATGGCAATACCTTGTTTAAGTGTAAATTTCGGTTTCCAGCCAGTTGATTTAATCCGTTTGATACTAAAATTACGCGAAGTGACACTGTGAGGACCTTTAATATGCTTGATTTTCAATTTTTTACCGGACACATCAATTATCGCTTGCGCTAATTCATCTACGGTCACATATTCATCGCTTCCGATATTGGTTGGTTTTTCAATATTTGATTTCATCAACGCGCGAATGCCATTGATAAGATCTACAATACAAGTAAAATCGCGCACTTCTTTGCCAGTTCCCCAAACTTCGATTTTTTCACCCGATTTAGCGAGCGCAACTTTTCGGCTTAAAGCGTCAGCGGCTTTTTCTCGTCCGCCTTCCCAGTTGGCTTCCGGACCATAGGTTGTATTAAAGCGGGCGATGCGAATCGGCATATTATAACGATTGCCGAATGCCGTCAACACCCTTTCGCTGTAAAGTTTTTCCCAACCATATTCATTATCAGGAAACGCCGGATAAACTTCTTCTTCGCTAATCTTGGGCGCGTTATGCGGCATATCACGATAAACACAGACCGATGAAGAATAAAAATATTTTGGTTTCTTTTTCAATTTAACCGCTTCCGAAGTCATGTAAACATTGATCAAAACATTGTTTTCCAGCATATCGCACTCGCCGGGCTTCATGTAGCCAGCGCCGCCGCGGTCAGCTGCCAATTGATAGACCTCGTCAAACCCGCCGGCGACTTTAAGCGCCTTGGCACAATTTTCTCTAATACGTAGATCAAGGATCTTAAATTCGTCGGCTACGTTTTTGGCAAATTCGTGTTTTTTAATATCCACCCCTCTGACCCAATACCCCTCTTTTTTTAATCGTTTTATCAAATGTCCACCGATGAACCCACCCCCTCCGGCTACAAGCGCTTTTTTCATATTTTTCTCCTTTTGATTATTATTTTAACGAACGAGGAGCGCGTGGACGAGTATTCTCGCTTCATTGAATTTTCAATTGAATGAATTAAATCAAAAAGCAAAAGTCAAAAAGCAAAAACAAATATTAAAATGTAAAAATATTTTTAATTTTTGATATGCCTGCCCCGTATTCCCACCATTGCGGTGCGGGATGTTCGGGGTCATTTTGCCTGCCCAGCGAAATGAAATCTACTTGCAAATTCCTATAATTAGGATATTGCAAGAGATTGAATGAAGATGGGATTCCTTTATTTTCTGGAAATTTTTTTCAACGCGATTTTGCGAACTAATTCGTTTAATTCTGTTTCTACCCGATCGGATTTTAGATATACCCGATAAACCACAAAAAACACAAATACCAGCGCGATGCCAAATATTCTGCCCATACCGATAATTTGACCACCCAGCGCAAAAGTGATTTTATCCACCAGAATCGGGAAAAATGCCAGTAAAACAATCAATCCCCAGGCAATAACCCAAAAAATAAACACCGACAGCGCTTCCCTGCCCCGGCGAAAATCGTTCCAACTTTTTGAAATGACCAAACCGGCTAAAAAAGCAGAAATGGCTTGAATGAAAAAAATCATAAATTCCTTTTCAATAAATTGGTAATAATATTGACCGCGTTGGCGATTGATTGACCCTTACTCCGCGAATGTTTTGTATAAATTACTTTAATCGGAATTTCGCTAAAACGCAAGTCGTATTTTTTAATTTCGCTAAACATTTCCGTGCAAATTTCATATCCGCTGGTTTTGGGTCTAATCAGCGAGAGCGCCTTTTTGTTGTAAGCCCGAAAGCCGGATTGCGAATCAGTGGTCCAAATACCGGAAAAAAGATAGGTGATACAATTCATTATCCAGTTGCCCAGAATCTTTATCACTGGCATTGCTTGGGGGTTTTTCATGCGTGTGCCAATCACCACATCGGCTTTGTTCCCCACGATTGGTTTGATAATTTTTTTTAAGTCATTAGGTGAGTGTTGTCCGTCCGCGTCCATAGTTGCCACAATGTCATACCGCTGATTTTTAGCATATTGCAATCCGGTCTTATAGGCACTGCCTACGCCCAGATTTATAATATGCCGCAAGACCTTAGCGCCGGCTTGACGGGCTAATTGCGCGGTGCGATCTTGCGAGCCGTCGTCAACCACAATCGTTTTAATCTGAGAAATTCCGGGCAATTTTTTGGGAATGCTTTTGACCACTTCAAAAATCATTTCCTCCTCGTTATACGCTGGTAAAACAATCGCCAGTTTCATATCTTAAAAATGACACAAAATCAAAAAAAAATCAAGTTTAGAACCTTAAATATTCGTTGAACGCGTCAATAAAATGGCTATGACGGATAAATTTTTCCGGCAGACATTGCCGTAAAAATTGCGTTAGGTCAATCATTTTGATTTTAGATGACTTGTCAACCTCAAGGGTAAGCGGAATAGAAAGCCAAAACGGAAAATTAAAATACAGGCGCGCCTTGCCTTGCTTGAAATTTAAAATACTAAAAGACGCAAACGCGCCCCAGGGATAAAAACGGTTTTTGCGGGTAAGTCCGTCGGCTGACATTTTGATTTTAATTTTTTTGGGCTTTTCAAAGCTCAGTTTCACAAAAACCAAAATCGCCGCTAACATTATGATGGTTAAAAAATAAAAAGCATTGAACAAAAGAATTAAAATCAAAAGCGCCGCTATAATCGTGAACGCGCTTGACCACCAGATATTTTTTTTATGATAGGGAAATTCCGGGGTCTGAAATTCAATTGTTTGAGGTTTTTTGGTTTGGATCTTTGCCGCGAGTTCAGTTTTTGATGGTTGGTTGATTTTTTTATTTAGCATACTTTTATTATAAAAGGTATTAGACCCCAGAGCAAGCTCTGGACTCCAAAATAACTCGCTTTGCTCGTTATTTTGTTCCACAGCCAGCTGTAAACCTTTTTTTGCCGTCGCTCGCTCGGAAATGATCCCGCCTGGGCGGAATCATTTCGCTCGCTTCGCTAGGCAATAACAAAACTTTTACAAAATACCACAAAAATCGCCCTCGGGAGGAATCGAACCTCTAACCTTTGGATCCGCAATCCAACGCTCTGTCCGTTGAGCTACGAGGGCAAGGGCATGGCGGGCAGACCTGTCCGTTGCCTGTTTTCCTATTTTAGACCTTTTTAGTTTGATTTTCAAGTTAAACTGCGATAAAATAGAAATAGTTGGTGGGGTGCGGGAGTGGTTTATCCGGCCTGTCTTGAAAACAGGTATCTCGGTTTTCGGGATCGTGAGTTCGAATCTCACCCCCACCGAGTATATACTAAGTTGAGAAATAGAAACATAAAAGAAAGATTTCAAGATAAATTTGGAGGAGCAGATCATTGGTGAGATCAACACCCTGCTAAGGTGTGTCCGTAAAAGGACCTGTGGGTTCGAGTCCCACCTCCTCCGAATAAATTTTTGCTGTTGCAAAAATTTATCCCTATCTACAAATTACACACACAAATTACAAAAATTAATGGCGAAAATCGCCAAAGCGCTTGGTGTTTCAATTGAGGATTTATTGGAATAAAAGGTCGATAATTTTAATTTAAGATTTAATATAAGAAAGTGAGGTAAAAAATATGAACCAAACACAAACACAAGAACCACAAAAAATCCAGCCGACTGGTTGTTGTGGCCCTTTTAACCCCGAGCCTTGGCATGAAAAAGCAGTAACATGGAATAAAAAGCTCTTTGTAAAAGACCATGTTGCAAGCTTTTTACATATTCCCCTAAATTTTGGTAAGAAAGTAATTAAGAATATGGAACTGATTGAAAAGGCGAATGCCAAAGCGTCCCAACAGCTAATGTTAACTGATGAAAAATCTCTCTGGGGCGCTGATATTTATATTGATGTTTCCAAAGATGTTCCGGGCACGCAAATGGCAACACTTTCGGGAACATTTCTTACCAAAGTATTTGAGGGACCATATCAAAATGTCGGCAAATGGGCGCAAGAAATGAAGGAATATGTAAGGGGCAAAGGCGAAGAATTAAAAAAACAATATTTCTGTTACACTACTTGTCCAAACTGTGCCAAAGCGTATGGGAAAAATTATGTTGTTCTTTTCGCACAGATAAAATAAAAAGAATTTGCCGCAACGTAATCCCGCCGCTGGCGGGAAACGTGGCTGGGACGTATAAATTTTCTTTCATACCAGTAGTCAAGTCGAGAAAGTAAAATTAAAAACCCTTTTGGGTGGTCCCCTTCTGGGCCTTTCTATTTAGGTATAGGCGATTAATCGCTCTTTGACAAAACAAATCAAGGAGGTGAAGACCAATGGGTATTCTAAGATTAGTGATCTTCGGATTACCGCTTTGTATTCTTCAAGTCGCGATAATCGTTGATCCAAAATGCCGACCTGCCTTCTATATTCTAGAATTGCCTTTGATTATCGGCATCGGAATTCCTCTGATTATCTTTTTCGTCTGGAAGATGTTTTTCTCTCATTTGAGTAATAAAATTTCTTCCTCTTATTGGGGCGCTAGTCTGGTGGTGATTGTCCCTGTCTATCTTGTTTATCTTTTCTTTTCTCACGAACCGCGATTTTTTTATGGTCTTTGGCTAATGGGACAAGTTTTCTGTTGTCTTTATTGTCTTTCAATTTTGACTATCGGCATCTTAACCATTGACATTCTTGGTTTTCTTCTGCTTTTCACGCCATTGCTGGCTTATGGTTTCCATCCTCAAATCACTCAGCATTTTAGCTGGGCCGCCGGTCAACAACTTAGCACTTATTGGATTTGGCTTGCTCCCTTGATTATGCTCTGCGTTTATTTGGGTTTCTGGCTGCTTAAAAATGGCTGGCTTTGGGAATATCTGGAAAAAACGCTCTCGCCTGTTCAATTTTACCTTCTTGATGGGTTTATTAACCTAATAGTAACAGTTATTACAGTAGCGATCTTATTTGTTGTGTATTGTGTTGGTATTGTCTTCTTTTTCGCGCTCGCGTGCGGGTTTGTGGCTATGCTTGGAATGGGCAGTATACTTGCTCCAATTTTGGGTCTTCCTAAACCACCGTGTTGGGATTGGTAGAGGACTTTAGAGAATGCTTTCCATCAGGGACAGTCCTTTTTTAGGGACAGTCCTTTTTTTTATTGCAATTACTAATTTACTTCTATCTTTCGTTATTTTACTGGTTTCGCTACAGGAGGGAGACGGTTCTCTTTCGGGATTTCAAGTTTTTCTTTGCCTGCCCTCCGTAGCCTTGGCGTAGGATGGGGCGGCAAATTCTTTAATTATTTTTTATGTTCTTTGCTTTTTTATCACCGTAATTACAGCAGTTATAAATAAAAAGTCCCTTTTACTGTTCCATCTACATGAGAAGTTTTATAAAGACTCAAACCAGTATGCCGAATATCGCCTATTATAAATTTATAATTTCTCAACAAAAATTGGCGTGTCGGAAAGTTTGATACTGCCAGCGTCTATTTCTTGGCTTTCGCCGTAAATATCAGTTACTTTTACTTTTCCGGAAATTTCAGCGGGTAATTGCGCGCTTCCCCACAAGACATAGACTGCTTTATTCCCGTTAATAAATTTATACTGACCGATTTGACTTGTTGCGCCGCTGTTATCATCTTTCCCTTCTGTAAATTTTTCCTGCAGTGTTTCTATCTTACCGAAAGAATTAATCTTATCCACTAAATTCAGATAAACTTTGTGGGTTGAGTTATTTGAGAGATCTATTTTGGGTTTTGGCTCCTTTTTATCTTTTTCGCCTTCTTTGGGTGGTTTGAATGCGTCGGGATTATCCCAAGTTGTCCAATTTTCAATGTAAAACAATTTGTCAGCACCTTGCGCTAAAGCAAAAACAGACGATTTGGCTAATGTCCTGTTAAACTCCTCAATATCTTTCGGCTTATCTTGCAACTCGCCAAACTGGACTTCTGTCACCCAAACCGGCTTGTCTTTAATGCCAAATTTCTCTAAATATTTTTTAAACTTCATTACATACATATCTTCTCTTTTCTCGTCAGTATTGATGGTATGAATATTGGCAATATCAAAATAGTTTCCCCCGCCGCCAGCCAATATAGGATTCCAAAAATCCTGAAAATTCTGCTGCATGCCAGCCATCCCAGCATGGGCGACTTTCGCTTCTGAATCGGCTTTTTTAACAGCCTCATAAGATGTTTTTAAGATTTCTAAATATTCTTGAGAACTTCCGACAAAAAATTTCAATTCCTCGCCTGCTCCACCAATACCTCCGCCCTGCATTTCCGGTTCGTTCATTATTTCCCAGTATTTTATAGGAGTTTTTAGGCCGGGAGCATCATTCACTCCATCGCCATCATACCTTTCAACGACTTTTTCAACAAAATTAGCATAGGCCTTTATATCGCATGGCGCACCTATTTTTAGATCTTCATCACTATTTTTCAAATGCCCTGTCGCTTTATATTTATCTCCCTGACGACAAACATCTTGATCCCAATTCGCATAAGGCCAGACCATGGCAATATGATAAACATCTCCCGAGAAATAGTCATCTTTCCCCTTTAATCCTTCATCTGTAAAAGTCCAATCATATTCTCCTTTTTCCTTTTCTATTTCGTTCCAGGTAATTGGCAATCCTCGCATCCAGTAAGCTCCTTTTTCGCCGGCTACTTTGGACAGATGAGTAGCTTCTTTTTGAGGATCTATTTGAGGTATCCTATCCTCGATTCCTACCGGCTCGCTTTCCGGCTTTGGCTGGAGATACCTTTGCCGAACAACAAGCCCGCCGATGCCCAGACCGGCGAGAATTAAAATGACTAATATAATTACTAATACCTTTTTCTTCAATTTTAATTCCTTCCCAAACTAATTATTTGTTTCCGTCACTGAAATATCGCTGTAGCCGCAGGTGCCGATATTATCTGCCGCAGCATCATAGACCCAGCCAAGAGAGTCGCCGGTTTGCGGTTTTAAAGTAAGAGACTCCTTTTTCACCAGATGCTTTATACCGTCTGCTGTGGTGTAGTTTAAGTTAAGCGAAACAGCAGCTGCTTTCGCTTTATCTTGATTTACTACAACCATATTACAATAGATTTTGTATTTGTCTGAAGTGGCCGGTGATGTTTTTACCATTTCATAGCATTGATCTTTGGTTTTATTCCATCTAACACAGGTATCTTTTAAGGAACCGCATCCTTTGCCCGCACACGATCTTCCCGTTTCTCCAAATTCACGAATTCTCACATCAACGGAGTCGGAAACGCGCGTTGCATTTTTGATAAAATCGGAGTCGTCGTCTTTGGCTGTCTCTGTTTTTTGTGTTTGACTTGTCTCCACTTTTTCTGTCGGTGTCGATTGCGAGTCATCTGTTTTGAGATCTTTCTTGGGCAAAATAAAGAACACAACAATAGCTCCACAAACCAGTGCTACGGCTAATACTCCAAAGAGTATGGTCAGTAAAGTTTTTTTACTTAATCTATTTTTTCGATAGAAAGCATAGGCTGCTACTACTGAAACAAGCGCTAAAACGATTACCGCTAAAGATAAAATAATGATTGATGATGGTTTTGCGTTTTTGTCTTGCTGTTCGACAGAGGCGTCGGTCTGCGATTTGGCCTCTTTTTTTTCGCCGAGAGCGTAAAAATATCCTCCCTCGTCTCCTAGATAAATAGTGCCATCTTGGGCGACTGCGGGCGATGAGGCAAAACCGGCTCCATTAACATTTTTCCATCTCCAAAGCTCTTTGCCGGTTGTATCAAGAGCGTACAATGTGTCAAAAACGTCGGCAAAAATTAAAATCCCGTCTTTTGAAAGCGGCGCGCTGGTGATGATAGTTTCCTTGCCCGGATAGCCTTCAAATAACTTTGGGTCTTTGCCAACTTTTACATCAAAATGCCATTTTTCTTTGCCGGTTTTTTGGTCCAGAGCGTAAAAATTGCCGTCCCATGAACCGATATAGATATTCCCGTCGCTGCCGATTGTCGGCATCGCGCTGATGCCGCTGCCGGTCTTGAAGCGCCATTTTTCGGTGCCATCTGAGTTAATAGCATAAACGTACCCTTCTTTTGAGCCGGTAAATATCGTGTTGTCGGGCCCAATGGCTGCCGGTCCTTCGAGCCATTGCTCAAGCATAAACTCCCATTTTTTCTTTCCATCCGAGGTCAGGGCAATAATTTTTCCCTTGTTATCGGTCGGATTGGCGGCGCCCGAGATAACCGTGCCATCGTCAGCAATACTCGGCACTATACTTATACCCGAGGGTTCGGGAGAAAACCATTTTTTAGTACCGTCGGGATTTATAGCATAAAGCCCTGATTCTCCGCTTTTCCCTTCAAATCGAGCCGTACCGATATAAATAGTGCCATCGGGTCCGATATTTGGTCCATTCCAAAAATCGTTATCCCAATTTATCGGGAAACGCCATTTTTCAGTGCCATCGGGATTAAGCGCGTGAAGATAGTCGGAAGCCGTATTGATATAAATAGTTCCGTCCTTGGCGATAGCCGGACTTGCCATAATTGCCTTGGACGTATTCCACCTTGCATCATACGACGGCTCGGTAAGCTTGACCTTCCATTTAACCGAGCCGTCCTTATTAAAGGCGTAGAAAAAACCGTCGTGCGAGCCAACATAGATGGTGCCATCAGCACCAATAACCGGGGACGATTCTATCGCGCTTTCGGCTTTGTAGCTCCAGAGTAGCTCCTTTTTGCCCTTGCCTATCTCATAAGGACTAGAGTTTGTGTGCTTTGCATCATGCCCAAAAAGAGGCCATGGAGGGTCAGCCGTTTGGGCAAGGGTGCTACTAGCCGAAAAAGTCCAAACAACAATTAAAACTGAAATGACATAAAGCCAAGTTTTTTGTGTCACAGTCCCCTCCTTACCCCCCTTCCGCCCGCCTCGCCTTGCCTGCCCGACCGAAACTCGTGAGTGAAGGCGGGAACCGGAGCGGAAAGGACGATTTCCCGCCGTCGCCCTACGGGCTATGGCGGACAAGCAAGTTTTTCTTTGCCTGCCCTCCGTAGCCTTGGCGTAGGATGGGGCGGCAAATTCTTTTAAACTTTATAATAAATTTTAGAATATGTACCAATGACTTACTGAACTGTTGCACAAATTTATTCTTTAATAAAACATCGAGCCAGCGTACTTAATGCTTGCTATCCATTTCAATAAGGAAATGCTGAAAAGCGTTTTAATCTGAAAAAACTCCTATTGGAATAACTTATTTATAAAACATAAACTTTGTTCGGTAATTTGTGGATAACTACGGTTTGTTTTTCAATACATAGTATGTCGCCTTGCCTTTGTCTTGTTTTTCAATCAGTTCAAGTCCAATTAACTTTTTAAAATCCAAATTCCGCGTCGGTCTGGCACGTTTTGTAAGCAGTGCATAGTCGCTGTCTTTAATAAACCCATGTTTTTTAATGTAATCTATTACTATATGGTGATACGATTGTAATTTGGTGGCAGGAGTACTATTTGATTTGGCGAGTTCACCGCCTACGCGCAACAATTCATCAATAATGCCATCGGTAAAATACTCCAACCATAAGGTAAAATCTATCATATCTTCGAGATCATAATAATTTCCAACTAGGCCTACATTTTGAAAGTACTTAGTAACATTTTGGTTATAGTAATTTTCAAAACTGAAAAGATTAAAAGTGTTTAACCCCATGCCGGCCAGTAACACTTTTGTGGCCAGTCGAGCGGTTCGGCCATTACCATCTATGAAGGGATGAATGATGACAAATTGCTTATGGAAAATACCTGCGATAATCAACGGGTCTAGTTTGGCTTTATTTTCATTTACATACATAAGCAAATTGTCAATGAGGCGAGGGACATCCTGATGATCGGGAGGAAAATAAATTGGTTGTCGGGTTTGGGGATTATTTACAAATACCGGCTCTTGTCGAAGATTACTGGATCTAAATTTGTCAATCAAGCCAGCCATAACTATTTTTTGAATATCAAGAATAAGTTTTAAATTAAAAGAATTCTTACCTTGTTGAAATAGTGTATTGAGATGCTCGAGCGCGCGATTGTAATTAAGAACTTCACGTTCACTATCCCTAACATGCTCTGGCGCGTGTTTCATAATCTTTTTTACTTCGGTAAGCGGGAGTGGATTTCCTTCAATGCTCGTGGAAGAGTGGGCTGAAACTTCGCGGGCTCTACGTTCAAAATCCAAAAGAACAACTTTTGAAAAATGACTGTGATTTAATTCGGACACTAATTCAGCAATATGTTTAATATTAGCTAAAAGTCGCGGGGTGATGGTATAGTGAGGTTGAAATATAGTAAGTTTAGCCATAGACATATTATAGACGATTATTAGACGAATGGCAACCGACAATTGACATTTGTCGCGGCAAAGCCGCGCTACGGCTGACGCAAGGTTGCCGACCCGGTAAATGTTTTGGTAAACGAGTATTCGTTCCTGCCTTCGGGGTTTAAATGCGTGAGTGTAAATTGGCGGTGTCTGTTTGAAAATATCCGAACTGAAATTGCGTCTGGGCTCGGCGGGCGGAAGGGCAAAGACCAAACCCCCTTTCCGCCCGCCGCACCTGTCCGCCTCTGGCGGAGAAGCGACCCTTTCGGATTGGACGATTTCAAGTTTTTCTTTGCCTGCCCTCCGTAGCCTTGGCGTAGGATGGGGCGGCAAATTCTTAATTTAATCTTATACCAAATTAAAGGACTTGACAAGAAATTATTATGAATATATATTCAATATAGATAGTCAAACAAAGGTCGAGCTATCTATTAAAAATTAAGGAAGAAGGTGAAAAAAATTATGCCAAGATTTGATGGAACTGGTCCAATGGGACAAGGCGCAGGAACTGGCCGAGGTCTAGGCCCTTGCGGGGGCGGTATGAGACGAGGCTGGGGTTGCCGCGGCGGTTATGGTTTCGGTTTCAGGAGATTTATTTCTCCTAAAAACGAACTTGCCGCTTTAGAAGATGAGGAAAAAATGCTTGAGGAAGAATTAGCGGCAATCAAAGAAGAAAAAGCAGCCCTAAAAGACCAGCAAAAGTAAAAGAAGGCACGGGACCGGCCTTCCGCCAAAGGCGGAGGGTCGGGCGACCTTCTTTCAATCAAAATTTATCATAAAATATAGAAATAATCAATCTTATGCCAAGACCAAGACTTTGTAGAAAAATTAAATTTAATCCAAACATAACCTATTTCAAACCTCAAGGTGTGCCAATGAGATTTTTAGAAGTTATTAAATTGACGCTTGAAGAAGTCGAAGCTTTGCGACTTAAAAATATTGAAGATCTTGAACAAACAGAATGTGCTAAAAAAATGAATACATCGCAAAGCACTTTTCAAAGAATTCTTTCGTCTGCTTATAAAAAAATTTCCGTTGCTTTAATTAACGGAAAAGCAATTGAAATTACAAACGAAAACATCAAAAAGGAAAAATCAAAATGAGGAAAAGCCCGCTTCTGGCCAAAATAAAGTTCGAGCCGACATTTTTTCAGGTTCTTTGGCGGTTTTTGCCTCGCAAAGCGAGGCGACAATTTCAAGTTTTTCTTTGCCTGCCCTCCGTAGCCTTGGCGTAGGATGGGGCGGCAAATTCTTTTATTGAATTCCGCCCTCGGCTAATAACGCTTCGGGTTTATACATTCCCTTATTACTCGCGTTAAACTCGTGTTTAACTTGAACCAGCATTTTTTCAAGCGTATAAAGTTTCCAATGAACTGGCACGAAAACTGATTTCCCGTTTCTTTTTTCTTTCACTGTTTCAAAACCTACCATCAAATGGCGTGCGTCATGAGTAATTTTAGAACTTTCAGAGGGCTGAAAATAAAATGCCCTAAAAGACGAACCGATACTTTTTTGATTATAAGTTTTACATTCTAAATATGTTATTCTGCTATCAACATCTTTAATAAAAACATCTGGATAGCCAGCGCTTTGGTGTTTGCCATTTGAAGTTAAAGGGATTTCTGCTTTCATGCCCACGCTATTAAGAGCGTCTTTTACAAAAGGTTCTATATGATTGCCAACCTCATTTGGTCTTGCTGTTGAAATTCCTGTTTTGTAAGCATTACTAACCGCGATATCCATTGCTTTTGTAAGACGGCTTAATAATTCTTTGTCTTCTCGGCTATTTT
This sequence comes from Candidatus Berkelbacteria bacterium Licking1014_7, assembly GCA_007376535.1. Taxonomy (GTDB): domain Bacteria; phylum Patescibacteriota; class UBA1384; order GWA2-35-9; family CG2-30-39-44; genus VMGK01. Next base: position 24,317 of record VMGK01000011.1, read on the forward strand.
TATCAAAAGCTAAAACTTCATGTCTGGAAATGGCTTTGATAGCAATGGGGAAAGGAATATCCTTTAACGGCTTTAGAAATTTTGAAATTGTTTCTTCTAATTGTTTTACGTAATTATTTTGGTATGTCATTTTTGAAAAATTAAAATATATTCTTTTTGCATGACATTATATAAGCCATAAATTATTTTTTCCATTTTCTTGATGGTCTTAAAACCCATTTTTTCACAGTACTCAATTACATTTTGAGTAGTGTTTATCTCTTGACCTTGAAAAGTCACATTTCCTATAACCACGACGCAATATTTATCTTTCTTTAAAACCCTATACATCTCACTATACGCTTTTTCCATATCTTTGTCATACAGCTCAAATTTATTTAATCCAGTTCCACGGACGCCAATAAAATCTTCTTTTATTTTGTCTAAATCGTATCCGAGCGCTTTTAATGAGTGGGCATCGTTAGCGACATAGTTTAAGGCAATGGAATATGGCGGAGATGTAATAATTCCGTCTACAGATTCATCTTTCAAGTTTATTTTTCTAGTATCGCCCTCTATAATTTTTGTCTTGCCTATTTTTAAATTATGCTTTTTAATGGCGTTGCTGTAATCTTCAACGGACGCAATCATTTTTAAGGCGTCGCTAACAAATGAAGAATCAAAATTTCTTCCCCTTCTTGATTGATCGCTATGCGCCATCATTTCGGCAACTTTATAGAAATTTTTTATCCTTTCATCGTTTGGCTCTCTACCATTTTTTTTGAAAAGATAATAATCTTTATATTTTTTAATTTCGTCAATAATATCAACCGATTCTGTTTTTACCTTTGAAATAAGAACGCAAAGCGGGCTTATATCCAATCCTATTGCGTTTATTCCTAATATCTGGGCTTCTAAAACAGCAGTGCCGCTTCCGACGAATGGGTCAAATAATGTTTCACCATTTTGGATTTTTATAATATTCATTAACGCCCTGATCATTTGAGGGTGAAATTTGCCCTTATACGGATAAATCCAATGAGTTAAATATTGATTAACCGATTTTGTTTGGTTGTATTTTTGTAAATTGTAATAATCGGAATAATCACCATCTATTGTCTTAAAATATGCGAGTCTTCTTTTTAATACATCAAAATTGCCATCGTCTTTTAGCTCAAATTCCCTAAAATCGTTTGTAACTTTTAGAACGGGCTTAAATGATTGTAATTCCAACCTCGCCAATGCAAGCTCATAAATAAATTGAATATTGTCTAATAGTTTTAGGGTTTTTGTATTCGCCATAGCTATTTTATTAAATCCTCAATTTGTACCTCTAATGCTTTGGTTAATTTTGCCATTAATTTTTGTAATTTGTGTGTGTAATTTGTAGCTAGGGATAAATTTTTGCTGTTGCAAAAATTTATTCGGAGGGTGCAGGACTCGAACCTGCAAGGGCTTTCGCCCACGGCTTTTCGGGAGCCGCGCAATAGCCATTCTGCCAACCCTCCCCTATTTCTTTTTTCCCATTTCTTGCTTCATTCTCTCTTCCTCACTGTCACTTCTATTCCTCTTTTCTTTTCAACCGTCTGGACTATTTTATCTGTTTTACCTAAATTTTTATCTAAATCAACCCCAACATTCACTCCCACGATTTGTTCGGTATTTGTTCGCTTTTTAAGAATAATTTTTTGTTGAATGATAGTAAAAATAGTTGAGACCACCCAGTAAAGCGGTAGGGCGGACGGCAAACTGCGCGAAATTAAAATCGTCATTATCGGAAAAATAAACATCATTTGCCGCGTCATTGTAGCCATCGCATCCATCTTTTTGTCTTTTTCAATGATTGGCTGCATTTGCCAAACGCTAATAAATTGGGTAATCCCCGCCAAAATCGGTAAGACCCACATTTCGGGCTTTCCCAAATCAATGCCTAAAAAATACATATTAAGATGGGTTGGCACTGGCGCCCACGAATATAACAAATCAAACCGATGTCCTTCTTTGCCAATCTCGCGAAAAATAAAATACAGAATAAACATCACGGGAATTTGCGCCAACACCGGCAAACACGAACTCAAAGGATTTATTTTATACTGGCGATAAATCTCCATTGTCTTTTGCCCCTGCAGCGCGGGATTATCTTTGTGCTCCTCTTTGATTTTCTGTATTTCGGGCTGAAGTTCCTTCATTTTTTTCTGCGCGCGGGTGGCAGAATTGGTTGACGGCAAAAGCGCCAGACGCACCAAAATCGTTAAAATAACAATTGCCCAACCCAATGATTGCCCGGGCATAACAAATGCGATTAAAATCAACAGGTTAAACAAGGGCTTTAACAAAATGATTTTTAGAAAATATTTCATGGTTGATCCACTCCCCCCTTGCTCCAGGGATTACAACGCAAAACGCGCCATAAACCCTTAGAAACCCCTTTAAAGACACCATACTTCTCCACTGATAGATATGCGTACGAACTACAAGACGGCTCAAATTTACAGTATCCAGCGGGAAAACGGCGCGCCAGCCAGCCGTGATCTGGGGATAAGGTCTTTTGGTAAAGTATAATTAATTTTAAGATAATGTCTTTTGCCATTGAATTAAATCGTTTGAAAAATCTTGAAAACTGGTTTTGAAATCCGGCTTTTTATAAACAGTGATCACCACATCTAATTTTTTTTTGCCTAAGTCGTGATTATCAAGCAAATCCCTGAGAATCGCTTTAATTTGCCGGCGGTAGCGATTGCGAACCACGGCTTTATTGCTGATATTTTTTGATACAATTATACCAATTCTAATTTGTTCAAAGGTCTGAATGCTTCTAATTTTTAAAAGTTTCAGATATCTGGGACTAGAAAAACGAAAAACCTTTTTAAAATCTTTGTCTAACTTTAAAGATTGGGTTTTTTTAAGCATAACCCAATTATAAAGGGTATTAAACCGCGGGGCAAGCCCCCAAACAAAAACCAAACAAAAAAATCTTATCCACAAAGTTTTCCACAGACATCCGCAGTTCGGCTTTACGGGTATAAATGTTCGGTTTTTATTCATAAAGGTCTTGCCTACCCTTGACGATTGTGGAAAACTTGCTTATGTTAAAAATATGGATATAAAAGATGTGTGGAAAGCGGTTTTAGGCGAACTGGAAGTTATTCTTTCAAAAGCCAACTTTACCACTTGGTTTAAAAACAGCGCGCTTTTATCTTTAGATAAAGATATTGCCACTATTGCCGTGCCAAATGATTTTGCTGCCAGTTGGTATAGAAAAAAATTTGAGAGTCATATTGTTGCAGCGTTAAAAAAACATTTTCCTGAAGTTAAAACCATTGATTACAAAAAACTTGACACTAACATAACCCGGCAAATTCAAAACGATTTTTTTAAACAAGTGAGGACGACTGTCTCAGCGCGCCCGATAAAAACCGCGAGTTCTTATGTCACTAATCTGCAAAATAAATTTACTTTTGATAATTTTATCACTGGCGCCAGCAATCGCCTGGCTTTTGCCTCAGCCCAGGCAGTGGCGCAAAATCCAGGCATTTTATACAATCCATTTTTTATCTATGGCGGAGTAGGATTGGGTAAAACCCATTTAATCCATGCTATCGGCAACGCGGTTTTAGAAAAAAAACCCCACTCAAAAATACTTTATACCCCGTGCGAGGACTTTTGCAATGAATTTGTGAGTTCAATCCAAACCAACAAAACAATGATGTTTAAGAAAAAATATCGCGAAGTAGATGTATTTTTAGTGGATGATATTCAGTTTTTATCACGGAAAGAAGGCACTCAACAAGAATTTTTTCACACCTTTAACGCGCTTCACCAAAAAAACAATCAAATTATTATGACCTCCGATCGCCTGCCCAGAAATATTCCTTGCCTTGAAGACCGACTTACAAGCCGTTTTGGCGGCGGAATGGTTGCGGACATTTCCACGCCCGACACTGAAACAAGGCAAGCCATCTTAAAAGCCAAAGCGCTTGAAAGGGGTTGGGATGTGCCGGAAAAAATAATCGAATATATTGCTCAAAACATCAAAACCAATGTGCGTGAATTAGAAGGCGCCTTAAACCGCTTAGCCACCGAAGCGCTTGTCTCTAAACAAGAATTAACTGAAGAATTTTCTCGCAAAACATTAGAAAATATTATTAATTCTTCTGAACAAAAAAACTTTGATCCAGCGCAAATTATTAAAAAGACCGCCCAATTTTTTAATGTTGCGGAAAAAGATCTATTGGGAAAAAGTCGAGAAAGAAAATTTGTTCGTCCACGACAAATTATTATGTATCTAATTAGAGAAGAATTAAACTGGGCGTTTCCTAAAATCGGCGAGATATTAGGTGGTAAAGATCATACCACTATTATGCACGGCGTAAAAATTATTACCAGGGAAATTAAAAAAGATCGGGATTTAGATAATAATATTATTTTAATTAAGCAACAATTATACAGCGCTGGATAAAATTGTGGATAACTTTTTTTTCCACTATTTAACGCAATTTTATCCCAATTTTATCCACAGAAAATCTGTAGTTATCCAGATATTTTCCACCAACTCTAAGCCCGTTTTTACACAAATTCACCCGACTTATTACTACTTTATTATTTATATGTAAAATAATAAAGTAAAATTAAGAAATTTTTAATTTATTATTTCAATTGTAAATTCTTAGTTTTTAATTCTTATTTAATCATAGGCTTCGCCCTCTTGTAATAATAAAAAAAAACAATTAAAAAATAATGCCCATAAATTTTTATGGGTAAACCCCCACACTCTTAAGGGTGTGGGGGTAAATGGAGAAAATTATGAAATTTACTTGCACGCAGGAAAATTTATCAAAAGCGTTAAATATTGTTTCCCATATTTGCACTACTCGCTCTACCCTGCCGATTTTAAGTAATGTTTTATTTTCAATTGAAAAAGGACGGCTGAAAATTTCTTCCACTGATTTAGAAATAGGGATTTCAACTTTTATCGGCGCCAAAATTGACGAGGAAGGAAGTTTTACTGTTCCTTCTCGGCTTTTAGTGGAATTTGTCAACACTAATACCGATAAAAATATTGCCATTTATAAAGAGGGAGATAAATTAAATTTATTGAGCGAACAATTTAACGCGCGCATTAAAGGGCTTGAGGCAGATGAATTTCCCAGTATTCCAGATGTAAAACCAGATAATACAATTGAGGTCTCGGGAGCGCTTTTGTCTGAGGCGATTTCTCAAACCGTCTTTGCCACGGCAATTGACGACAATAGACCAGTGCTTACTGGCGTTTTGTGTAAAGTGGAAAACGACTTGTTAAAAATTGTGGCAACAGATAGTTTTCGTCTGGCGGAAAAAACGGTAAATTTAGCCAAAAAATCAGATAAGAATTTTCAATTTTTAGTGCCAGCCAGAACATTTCAAGAATTGTCGCGGCTTTTGTCAGAAAAAATTGAGTCGGTTAAAATATTTATTTCATCTAATCAGGTTCAGTTTTGTCTATCGGATGCGATTTTAATTTCTCGTTTGATTGCCGGAGAATATCCTGACTATACGCAAATTATTCCCAATGTTAAAAAAACCAGTATTTTGGCGCCTCGGCAGGAATTATCCAACGCCATTAAAATGGCGAGTTTTTTTGCTCGCGAGGCGAATAATAATGTTAAAGTTAAAGTGGGAGACAAAAATGATTTGCAAATCGTCGCCACTTCGGCGCAAATGGGTGATAATGTGTCTAAAACACAGGCAAAAATTGAGGGAGAGGCAATAGAAATATCGTTTAATGCTAAATATTTACTTGACCCGTTAGGGGTAATTGATGAGTTAGAGGTGATATTTGATCTCAATGGAAGGTTTAGCCCGGGCGTGATAAAGCCGGTTAAAGCCAAGGATTATTTGTATATCATAATGCCGCTCCGGCTGGAAGAATAGGGTAGAATAATCTCAAATGTAAAAACTTTACAAGTGAAACTACTTTCTTTGCGTCTGCAAAATTTTAGAAATTATACTGATTTTGTTTTTGAGCCAGACGGTCTAACGGTTTTGGTTGGCAAAAACGGCGTTGGCAAAACAAATATCATTGAAGCCATCAGGTTTTTGACGATTTTCAAAAGTTATCGTTCCAAAAAACAAATTGAAGTGATAAAATGGAGTGAGGATTGGATGCGGTTAGAAGGCAGGGCGAAAATAGCGAACAAAAACCGAACATTGGAAATGTATCAAGATAAGACCCAAAAGGTGGCAAAAATTGACAAAGTTAATAAAAATATTACTCAAATGATTGGACTTTTTCGGTCGGTATTATTTGCGCCAGAGGATTTGAGTTTGGTGCAGGGCGCGCCCGGTTTAAGGAGAAAGTGGTGGGATATTGTGCTTTCGCAAAAAGATCGAAAGTACTTAAAAAAGTTAGTGATGTATTATAAAGTTTTGAAAAATAGAAATCATTTGTTGTTAAAAATTTTTAGCGGACTTGCTAATCAAGACGAACTTGATTACTGGGATAATCAATTAGTGGAAAACGGCGAATTTTTGCAAAAAACCAGGCGAACATTTACCGAACATTTTAATAAATCAGCGTCACATTATTATCATACAGTTAGTTCTGAGCAACAAAATCTTCAAATAAATTTGAAGATTAAAGATATTTCTTTACCCTTATTAAAAGAGCGCTTAAATTTTGACATAAAAATGCGCGCCACTACTGCTGGACCCCATCTTGATGATTTTTATTTTGAACTGGGCGGGCGGGATCTGGCTACTTTTGGGTCGCGGGGAGAATTTCGCAGCGTGATTTTGGTTTCAAAGATAATTGAGGCAGATTTTTTGCGCGAAGAAAATGATTTGCCAGTGATTTTATTGGACGATATTTTGAGCGAGTTAGATCAAAAACGTCGAAATCATTTATTTGAAATGTTTGGAGAACATCAGGTTATAATGACTACGACTGATGCAGCCGGGATTGAGGAAAAGGTGAGAAAGGGAGCGAAAATTGTTGAGTTGAATTAAAAATTTCTTCATTACACGACTTACGCACTTTTAACAATTTTTAATATATTTTCGCAGGATAATTGACTTCGACGCCATCCGCAGCCGAGCGGGCCGGTCTTTGATCTTGCGAAGCAAGCATCAAAGGAGCGAGGCTTAATTCTTATTTATTTTATGTCTTTTGAACAGATTTCGGATTCAATTGTGAGGCGGTTTCCCCAAAAACCCTTAGTGGCGTCGCAAATTTGCGCCCAAGCGCAGATAGTTTTTGAAGATAGCGCGCAAGTGATTTCTTTTAATGACGGCACGATTAAAATTAAAACAGACGGAGTGAGTGCGATAAAAATTCGCCTAAAAAGCGATAAAGTGATTGCAAAAATCAATCAGAAACTAAGGCAAGAGTTGGTGGAGCGATTAGTGATTGGGGTGAGTTAAGGGCTAAAATCGGGCGTGAGTTGAATTACTCACTAGCTGTGAGATGGTACACCTTATCATTGATAATGTCGATTTGTTTGTTTAGAATAATCCAGGTTTGCATGAGATATAATCTTTTATATGATACATCAATAATGGCTTTTCCGTGTTGCTGGTTTTTTTCTCTTGTGGAGTAGCTAAGTACGGCAATTCCATATTTGTCGGTTTTGGTTGACTTGTTGGACAGGTTGTCTGTAATTAACGCATTTTTTATCAATTTCCCCTGTTTGTTTTTAATAACAAAACCAATAATAATTGGTTTTGTTGATTGTTCGGTATTAGATATTGTGTCTATTTGCGATTTTGCTTCGCCTTTTGCGGTTCCTCTGGCGACGGTTTTGTCGCCGGTGGTTATACTTTCGTCAAAAGCTTTAATGGTATATTCTAAACTCTTATCTGTTTGATGATAATATATATTATCTGACAAGGGAACTCCTGCGGCAGGGCTGCCAGTATAATAAATGCGATAGGAAATATTATTATTCTTTGGATCTGGTTCTGCCCACCAGATTTTGACATATTCACCAGACGGGTTTTCTGTCGCATCACTCGCCCAGCTATCAACCCTTTTAGTGTTGGTGGTTAGTGTTTTTAGTTGTGTGGCAGGGGATTTTGTGGCGCGGGCACTGTCTCCCCCACTGACCCTGTTGCTCCCAATGCCACTTTCTGCTGCGGCAGGGGCAGCCGCATCTGCCGCCACTTTCATCACTTCGCTTTTACAGCCAAGTTCATAGTTGCCGCTGGCGTCTTTTTTTATCAAGTCATATATTTTTATATAATAATAAGTAATTTTGTCTTTTGGAACGGTTAGTGTGGTTGATTGATCGGCTCCATTTATTTCTTTTGGTGGTTTCCAGTCGGAATTGTTATCTGACCAGTAAACTCTATAAGTATAATTATCGGTTTTATCTGGGGCAATCACATTTGTCCATCTTAATTCAGCGGTTGTATCGGCGCGAAAAACCTTAAAATTCAAATTTTTGCATACATCGATTGTTCCTTCTTTTGGCGCCTCAGATGAAGCGCCGACTACACTGCCAGCCGGGGGCTGATCGCTGCCACCGCCTGGACTGGTGGTTATAGTTGGTTCTTTTAAGGATTCAGGGTGGGAAATGGACTTGATAAAGACCACTGCCAGCAAAATGACTGCCAATCCCAAAATTGCGCCGATAATCAGTTCTTTGGCTTCGCCCACTGCCTCTGACGATCCGCTGGAAGAAACATATTTGGCGCCAGCAATTGCTATCATCATTACCGCGCCAGCCGAAGCAATCGGTATGGCGTATTTTTTAAGTATCTCATTGATTAGTTCGCCAATGGAAGTGAAAGTGCTTACGGTTTCGTTTTCGGGGGTTGTTGTTTTTGTGGCTTCATTAATAATGTATTTTGTTTGCGCCTGAAACTCGTCAGCGTTAATTGGCGCGATAAAAAATCCCGAGATTGACAAGAGACCCAAAATTGAAATCAGAAAAATAAGTTTCCGCATAGTTATATTATAAATCAAAAAGCAAATATCAAAAAGCAAAAACAAATATCAAAATGCAAAAATATTTTTAATTTTTGATATGCCTGCCCCGTATTCCCGCCAAGGCGGGATGTTCGGGGTCATTTTGCTAAACACTTCGCGGTAGCGGATCGAGCCAAAGAATTTATCCAATGTTTCCTGACGGAAAGTGATAATTTGAATTGGTTTGGTAAGTTCGTCCGGACTGTCGTACGGTTCTTTGGCAAATTTACCGCCGTCTTTATAATGATAGCCCAGATCCATTGTATCAGAGACCAAGTCGTCAACTTTGGCTTGGGCGGCTCTCATCGTGCCGGCTTGATAGTTTTGATTGTTCATTCCGTCAAATACGCCTAAGCCCAAACTGAGCGCTGGATCTGCGGGCGCGCTGGCAATGCCCGGATAATAGCCGTCCGCTGTGCAAACATATTTGATTTTATAAGTGCCGAAAAGGTTGGTGAGGATAAAAGCGGCAATCATTATGCCGAGCGTCACTGGATCAGGCGAAGGCACCACATAATAATAAATCGCCATTCCGGTCAACATCGCGGTTGAGCCCGGCACCAATCCCAGATCCTGGTCAATCGCCACCATCTGTTCGCCAAAAATTTCAGTAACAACCAATGTGAGCACGATCGCAATAATTTCGCCCTTGGCTTGGGATAAATTGGCTCCCTCAACATTAACAGTGTTAAGCGCCAAAAGCTTGTCAGCGCCTTGCGCTGTGGCAACGGCGGCTTTGGCGGTTTTATAGGCGCGTAAAGCGCCGTCAAACGTTTTATATGCTTTATAGACCTCCAACGATTTTCCCACCGGCAAACCGAGTTTTGCGTCAGCAAAAGAAAAAGCAAAAGTTTGCCATTGGGTTTTGTATAGATTGGTTAAGTCATTTACCATTGTTTTATAATCGCCAGTTCCCGTGGCTAAATAAATTGTTCTAAAAGTGCCGTTTTCAATTTTAATTTTTCCAAAAACCTGCTTGGTATTCATATAGCCCTCTAAAGCGGCAAAGCCGTCCAGCGCAATTTTGTCAATATTGTCTTTGGAAGGATTTGTAATATAATTTAGCACTGCGTCTCTGGTTTTGGAATCGTTTTTGAAAATCGCCCCCAGAAGCGTGTTATCATTAATGTAATTTAATCCCAAATCCGCCAGCGCTGACGCTTTGCCGTTTTCATCCGCTTCAAACATTTTTTGGGCAAAGCCAGCCGGAATGTGCGGGTCTAATTTGTAAAGTTGGGAATCCATAATTTTATATTGCAGATTTTTTTGATAGCCCTGACGGAGTTGGGCTTCTTCCCGCCTCATCCCTTCGGTTTTTAGATCGTTTTCTAATTGTTTAATCGTATTATGGTCAGCCGAACCCAAAGCGCTTACTTCACTTTCAAAATTTTGTTCATAATTTTGTTCCCCAGCGTCATTAATCCGAGTTTGATCGGACGGATTTCCCAAAATCGCCTTGCGATAGTCGTCATAAGTGGGCGCGATATTGGGAGGCACTCCCCTTTTTTGCGCCTCAGAAGCATGGTCGTCGGTTTTAGGCATTAGAAAATTATTAACCATATACACGCCGGAAATTAAGCCGATCACCCGGGTATCGCCTTGCGCCAACAATCCCATATCTTGCGTGATCAATTGTCTGGCAGATTGATTGCTGGCCGGAGCGATGCGATCAATGGCATTGTTTGAATTTTGATTGATTAGTTTGATAATATCTTCTTCAAAGCCAGTGATGTCGCATTTTTTACTGCCAAATGCCCAGCCGCATCGCTCCACAAAAACATCGGTTTTATATAAATTGGCGATTTTATTGCCAATACCAAAATTGTCATCTAACATTATCATTCCCTGATCAACTAATTTTATTATTCCACCTTCCGGGTCTTGTAAAATGTTAGAAAAGGTGCCAGAGGCGAAATTTAATTTATCATCTATGATTGGAGAAAATGTGGTATAAAAATCGGTCTTTGAAATCGCGCTGGGATTTAGGATGAGATTGCTTAAAATGTTATTCAGACCGCCGGCAAAAGTATTTTTATAATCACCTTCTAAGCCCAATTGCTGGGCTAATTGTTCAGACGCTTTGGCAACAGCGCCCGAGTTTCTCAGCAAATAGTCAGCGGTATTTTTTGCGTCAGAGGCATTATCTAAAAATTGTTTGACATTGATTTCAGCGGTAAGCAGTTTTTTAATATTCCCCTGCGGCACATAAAGCATTTTTTCAAGAGCGCTGATTTGCGTCTGGAAATTTTGCACCTGCTGCTTTTCTGTTTCTGAAACACCCAGACCTTTTTCAAAATACTCTTTATCTTTCCACCAGACACTGTCTGTCTGGCGCAGACCGTTAATGCGGATGAGCAGGCGCGTCTTAAAAGTGTCAAGCCGTTGTTTGGCTTCGTCGGATGAACTTCCCACATCTTGTTGAAATTGCGATTGAGTATAGTCGTCGGAAAACGGCAGCGGAATCCTAAACGCTTGGCTAAAAATAAAAGGTCCGTTTTTGTCTAAAATGGTTTGAATAGTGGCGTTTTCGTCGTTGGGATTAATACTGCCGGGATTAAGTCCTAAAATTTGTTCGGTTCTGCTGGCGGCCAAGTTGCGCGGCACACTGCCGGATAAGTCCACTGCTGGCATATCCAATAATCCAAAAATTACTTCTGAACTAATTTGGTTTAGGGCGGAATTGATCGCTTCATTTTTTTTGTCTTTGGTTTCATATTTGGCAGTATAGGCATTAAACAGGGTTTCGCCTCTGCCCGGGGTGAGCCGCAGGCCATTATCAAATTTGGCGCCGGCAATGCGGTTAAAAACACTCTTGGTGTCCCCGGATAAGATTCCAAAAATATCGTCCGGAGTCAAGAAATAGCCGCCCAAATTAAATTCTTGTTTAATCGCTTGGCTAAAAGCGGTGTATTTTAGGGTCTGGCGACCGATTTTTTTGTAATATAAATTGATTGATTTCTCGCGAGTAAAGTCGTCGTTTCGTTCCGGGCTGGATAAATACTCTTGGGTCGCGCCTTGATACAGCCCGAGCAGGCGATCAATTTCCGCCGGTGTTTTTTCGTTAATTAAATCGTCAAAAAATGTCTCGCCAAAGACCTGTTGAAATTTGGCTTTGCCAACCGAAATATAGAAACTATCGGCTGTCAAATCCGGGTTTTGCTCAGTGACAAAACCAAAAGAGCCGCTGGGAAGTCCTAAATTTTGGGAGAGAGTTTCCGCGCCAAAAGCTAACGCCGCTTTTTCTGGGCTGATTTCGTTTTTGGCCAGTTTAATAATCGTGTCAATAAGCGGTTTTTTCTGTTTGTAAAGCGCTTTATATTTGTCTTTTTGCGAAAGTTCGCTTGCCGGATTGGCGCCGCCGGACTGAGAAGCGCTATCCGCGCCTTGAACCTCCGGATATTCCCCCTCAATCGCCGCCCGTAGGTGCAATTGGGCTAATGCCAAGTGTTGTTTGAGTTCAGCGGTCTTTTGATCAGTGTTATTTTTTTCCGCTTCAATTTGGAGTTTGTCTGTTTCGGTCTGGGTTAATTTTACCGCGGCCTTTATTCCATTAATGCTCGGTTTTTTTAAGATGTTGGTAAGGGTGTTTTTGATGTTGCTGGCAGGTTGGGAAAAGGCGCTATTATTTTTTAAGCCCGAGATTTGGGCTTGGAGGGCAATGGCTTGGTCAAACTGGCTTTGGGCTTGTTCCAGAGCGTTTTTTCTGAAATCAAAATTTGCCTTGACTTCCTGGATTTCCGGGTGTCGGGCTAAGAGTTCTTGTTCGGTTTGCTGGGCGAGTTGGCTGTTTTTTAACAAACTGGCGAAGATTTTTGTCCCTTGGTGCTGAAAGACCTCGCTGGCGCCGGTGCCCTGAAAAACGCGGACAAAGTCATTGGCTGATAAATTAAGCGCCGAAATCAGTATCGCTTCCGGCAGATCTTTTTGCTCGTATTTTTTATAGCAATGGAAGGTGGTGGAAAAAGATCTGGGATTAGGAAAACCCGGATTATTTTCTTGAATTTCGCCCATTTCTGCCCGACCGCCGATGGTCTCGCAGTTTTGCTTAAAACCGCCTTCTGTTTCAAATTGGGTCTTAAAATCTTGTTCCGCATAAGAATACTCGCCGCCTTTTAGCGGATTGGGTGAAGAGTTCCGGTCTATTTCCACGTTTTGCAAAAGACCATAAATGATATTTCGGCTGTTGGTTTCGCTGGTTATTCTTTCAGATAAAATCTGAGCGCCGATTTGTTTTAAGATTGGCTGGTCTCCGGCTTTGGCTTTGTTAAAGGAATCTTCTGGCAAGCCCAGCGCTTCATCAAGTTGATTGGGGTGGTAGGCGGTATGTGATTTATCTTTGGTTTGCGCTGCAAAATGTTTTTTGCCGATTTGAATCAAAATTTCCTCGCCGTTTTTGCCCAGCAAAGAACCAGCCGGCAGACGCAATTTGTCTTCTAAATTTCTTCTGCCTAAATTTTCAATCATCTGGTCGTAACTTGCTCCGGTAAAAACGCCGCGCGGCAGTCCAATCGCTTCTTCAATATAGGCGGAACCCAGCGCTTCAACCCCGCCTTTCATATCTTTCCAATCCGGTGTTTTTTTGGTTTGCAAAATTGACATTACAAAACTTGAGCCCAGATAATAACTGATATCTTCCACTGACGCGGTTTTTAGATCTTCGGCTGACAGACCGCTGGTGAGTCCCAGTTCCTGGAAAAGATCAGCCAGATTGCCGCTGGCTAGATTTTTGAAAATATCATTCATTGTGTCGCCAAACGGGGATTTAAGGTCTGATATGCCTGACTTGGTTTGGTAGGCGACTTTGATCGCTTGGGGCGCTTGGGGAATTTTTTTGTCTTTACCTAATCGTTTCTTTTTAATCAAGGTGCATTTTAATAAATCAATTTCAGAAATATCCAACGCCTGTCCGCGAAAATGCGGATCTTCCGCGCCCTCTGGCATTTGGGGGTGATTTTTGGCAGTCGCGCCTTCGTCTTCAAAGTCCTTCCAAATTCGTTCAACTTTAATCCGTTCGTGCCCGGCTCCGCCTTCATTAGACGGAGTAACAAGGTAAATGAGTGCTTCTAATGTGCGCCGATCCACAGTCAAGTCCTTATATTTTTCTAATGTTGAATCGCGATATTGATAATTATTATCTTCAGCCAAAGCGCGAATTTGATCTCTGCCGTCTTCTAAATGATTTTCATCAATTTTAGACAGCGCGATACGCAAAATGTATTTATTGTTGGGGTCAAAAATTTGATTGAGTCCGTCTTTAACTAAATTTTGCGCCGTGGCTTGATCCGCGTTTTTTAAGGAGTTGGACAGGTCGGTTAAAATTTGGCTTTCATTGTTGCTTACGAGCAATTTTCCGCTGGACGAGTCAATTTTTGATTTGAGAATTTCAATGTCAGTGGGGTTGAGAATAAGTTTGGGCGAGCCGACAATACTCAAATTAATCTTTTCCGCAATGTTTTGCAGGGACTGGTTTCTGGCATTTATTTTTTGTTCTTCTTCAGTAAGTTTATAAGGACTTTCTCCTTTGAGCGCTTGTTGATAAAGTTGCTCTTCTTCTTGGGCCGATATTTCGTCTTCGGTTGAGTCCGGTTCTTGGGCTTTGGCTGGTTTAATGATTAAATTAAAATCTTGGCCATAGAAAAAAGTAGCAAAAGTAAGCTGGAAAGCGATTAATAAACAGAGAATTTTTGTTGGGGTTGACATAGATAAGAATTAGTGATTATATTTAGTAGATTTGTTCTTTGAAAGGAGTGGAGCCAATGAAGGTGAATCGTCTATCTATCGCCCTGCCTGTCGTATTGGTTTTTGGGAGCGCTGGTGCGGCTGGCGCTGATATGACCATGGTTGACGGCGCAGAAATTCATTATTCCAAGAAAACATTGCGTCAGCAGGAAAAGCGGGTTAAAGACACTTTTGATAAAATTGTCAAGCGGCTGGCTGGTCGCGATTGGCAAAAACAAATGAAAGAATTGATTTATACGGCTGATGGGGTCTTGAGCAGAAATCTAGACATAAAAGAACCTGGCGTGATGAAGATGTTGTCTTATATGCGCAGCGGGTTATTGCGCGGTGAATTGAGACATACCAAGACCGCTTTTGCTCGCATTCATTGGAAGTTTACGAATAATGACGGAAAAAAATCAGCATTCAAAGGCAAAGAGGTGGCAACATTGGTTAAAGGCAAGCCGGACAAAGATGGTTTTCAGGAAAGAATCGTCATTCGTATGTTTGATGTGGCTGGCGCCTATCGGATTTGGGATATTGAGGATATCAGCGAGCAGTAGAGCCGTTTTGGCTATTTGTTAATAATCCTGCCCCGCCCAAAAGCGGGGTTTTTTTATTCTTTTATTTCAATCGGAATTCCGGACTTAATTAAAGGAAAAATGTATTTAAGATGAGAGTTGAACATTCTGATGCAGCCATTGGTGGGATAAAGGGCTTGTTGTTTTTTCGGATCGCTGCCATGGATAATAATTGCTCCTCGTTGGGGAATTGTGAGCCGTATTTTATAATAACCTAATGGTGTTCCGTAGATAGAGCTACGAAGCATTTGTCCGGTGTGAACTTTTTTGCCGATAGTATAAGTTCCGCTAGGCGTGGCATTGTCACTTTTTTTAAATCCCGATGTTTTGTGATTTTTGCCAATGTCAATCGGCGCGCTGCCCAAGGTTTTTCCCTGACTGTCTAAAAAATACATCCGTCGTTTAGTTGGATCGTTATTGCTTTTTATCACTAAAATTTTAGCGATCTCAATGTCTTTGAGGTGTTCAAAATCAGCTCCGGCTGGCGCAAGATAAATGGTGGATGTTTTTTCTATTTCGTCAATTAGGGCGCTGAATTTTTCAATCGTTGTCTTGTCTGAAACATTGGTAATTTGCGGAAGCAATCCCTGCGCCTCTTCAATCTGTTGAAATATTTTTTTGACCTCGTCTTTGTCTTGGGTTGGCTGGGGAATTTTTTTAAGATCGGTTTGCGTTTCCGCAAGCCATGAACTGAAAGTGGGATTATTTTCTAAAATGTAGTTTCGTTGCGCTTCATAATCACCCGCCAAATTTAATAATTTTCTAATTAAATCATTATCAGTCGTTTCCTGAAGTTCGCTGGTGCCAGTGTCTCGCGGGTCTCCTCCGCTGGAGATGCTGATAATCACAAACATTATTCCGGCAATTAAGACGGTGATAATGGCAATTACCAATGCCACGGGAATTCCATAACTCAAGGCCAGGGCTAATATTTTTTTGACGATAAATCGCTGGACAAGTTTGGCTTTGTCAGAAATTGCGCGCGCCAAATCGCCAGTAAGTTGCTCTTTGGCTTTGGCTCCAAGACCTCTGGTGGGCGACGTTTGCTCTGTCGCTGGCGCGTTTTCATTGTCCGGCGCGCCGGCTTCATTGACGTTTTGCCCGCCTTCGCCTTCGCCTGTCTCGCTTTCTGGCGCTGGTTGTGGTTTTTCTTCTTCTGGAATCATAGAAAATAATCAAAAAGCAAAAAGTAAAAAGCAAAAACAAATATTAAAATGTAAAAAGATTTTTAATTTTTGATATGCCTGCCCCGTATTCCCGCCAAGGCGGGATGTTCGGGGTCATTTTGCCTGCCCAGCGAAATGAAATCTACTTGCAAATTCCTATAATTAGGATATTGCAAGAGATTGAATGAAGATGGGATT
>VMGK01000038.1 GCA_007376535.1 Candidatus Berkelbacteria bacterium Licking1014_7
CTGTAATAATAGAATGTAATCTATTTTACAGAAAGGAATTTATCGGGAAGGCGAGGACGAGCGAGGAGCCACGCTGGGGCGACGAGCGTGCCGAGAAGCGATTATCCAAGAAAATATAAAAAGACTAAATTTACGCCTTTGCGTAAGTCGTGCAATTATCAAGTTAGTTCGGATCTTATCATTTTCAAATTAGTCCAAATTTTGCCAAAGGTCAAGGGAGGTAGGGATTACGAATAACATAATTATATCAAATATCAAAAATTAAAAATCAAAATGACCCCGAACATCCCGCCTTGGCGGGAATACGGGGCAGGCATATCAAAATTTAAAAATATTTTTGCATTTTGATATTTGTTTTTGATTTTTGCTGTTTGATTTTTGATTTAATGCAATTTGTGTGTTGGAATACGTCGCGGTTAGATTTGCTAATTGGCGGTTTTTTTTGTAAAATTTAAATTAAGAACCCATTTCAATGAACGCGGGATTAGTATAGTGGCAGTACGCAAGCTTCCCAAGCCCCCACACCAATTTGCGCGAGTGTAGCACAGTGGCAGTGTATCTGCTTCCCAAGCAGGGGACGAGGGTTCGATTCCCTTCACTCGCTTTACTTTGGTGTAGGGGCAAGCTTGAGACGCCAGTTCTAATCCTACTCTCCTATGCCACCTTAGCTCAGTTGGCAGAGCAACACTTTCGTAAAGTGGAGGTCCCGAGTTCAAATCTCGGAGGTGGCTTAGTATAGAATTCAAAAACTATGAAATCATTTTTATTTAATAAATTAAACATTTTTCTCCTGGCGCTGGGCGGGGTGTTGGCGATTTTTAGTTTACAAAAATATACTGAAATTTCATTTAATCCGCTGGTATTTTATTTTTCGCTTTCAATTTTTGCGGTAAATACTATTATCAGTATCATTGTTTTCACAAAAGTTCCGCTTGCCAGCTACTTCCTGCTTTTTTGCGCGGACTTGTTTTTGTTTCTAAATCTTTATCTTATCATAAGGATTACTATATGAGCGCCAAAAGATTTTATGAAATTTTTCCCGGATTTTTGACTTGGAGCGCGATTTTATTTCCGTTGGTCTTATCGTCATTTGCGCCCAAGCCAGTGGTAATTTTTATTTTACTTTTTGATCTTTATTGGGTTTATAAGTCGTTGATAATGGGGATTCATTTGATTACCGGTTATAACAAAATGAAACAACAAGTAAAAATTGACTGGTCAGTTAAGTTAAAAACTCTGGCAAAAAAATCAGTTAATTTAGACAAAATCTACCATGTGATAATTTTACCGACATACAAAGAAACATTAGAAACATTAGAGCCGTC
The DNA here is from genome assembly GCA_007376535.1 of Candidatus Berkelbacteria bacterium Licking1014_7. Taxonomy (GTDB): domain Bacteria; phylum Patescibacteriota; class UBA1384; order GWA2-35-9; family CG2-30-39-44; genus VMGK01. The sequence continues at coordinate 1,326 of VMGK01000038.1, forward strand.
AATCGAGTCAATAACAAGTGCGGATAATTCCGCCGGCAAAATGATTTTTATATTGGCGACTGAAAAACGCGATCAAGAAAACGCGCGCAAAATCGCTAAAATTTTAAGAAAAAAATACCAAAAATATTTTTGGAAATTTATTATTACAGAGCATCCGGTTATTCGTGGCGAAGTCAAAGCCAAAGGCGCGAATGTGACTTGGGCAGGGCGAAAGTTATCACTTTTTTTGCGATCGCAACATGTATCTAATGAAAATGTAATCGTCACAACCGCGGACGCGGACACTCGTTTTCACAAAAAGTTTTTTGATTGTTTGACATATAATTTCATTACTAATCCAAATCGTCATCGTCGGAGTTTTCAGCCGATTCCGATTTACGCCAACAATATTTGGCACGCTGCGGTTTTTGCCCGAATTTTAGCGTTTGGGTCAAGTTTCTGGCAAATCATTGAGTCAACCAGACCGTGGCGATTGATAAATTTTTCAACTCATTCAGTGAGCTTGAAAGCGCTGGAGGAAATGGATTATTGGGATACCGGAGTGGTGAATGAGGATTCCCGTCAGTTCTGGCGCGCTTATTATAAATTTGATGGTGATCACCAAGTTGTGCCGTTATTTTTTCCGGTTTTTATGGATGCGGTATATGCTAAAAGTTTTAAGTTGACCGTGAAAAATCAATATCTGCAACGGCTTCGTTGGGCTTACGGCATCGAACATTCTCCTTACATTTGGCAGAACACTTTCAAAAAAAATAAAATTCCATTTTGGGATAAATTTGTTCGTTTATTCCGTTTTATGGAAAATAATTTTTCCTGGGCAACTGCTTCGATTTTTATTGCGATCTTGGGCTGGATTCCATTAGTGTTAAATCCGGGTTTTGGTTCAACTGTGTTGGCGTTTAATGTCAGGTTTTATTCTTCGTATCTTTTGAGTTTGGCATGGATCGGACTTTTGGTTTCCGCTATAATTTCAATGAAACTTTTGCCGCCCAGACCGCAAGGAATGCACAAATTAAAATGGTTGGAGATGTTTGCTCAGTGGGTGTTTATTCCGATTGTGGCGATTTTGTTTTCGTCAATTCCAGCCATTGACGCCCAAACGCGCCTGATGCTGGGAAAGTATTTAGGATTTCGGGTGACGGATAAAGAGGTGGTGAGATAAACACTCCGCAACAATTTTCAATTTTCCCGCCTTCATTGCTTGATATTCCACTCGAATTATTCATTCGTGTTCCATTCAGGCAATTATGGCGGGCAGGCAATCAATTTTCAAATGAATAAATGTCAAATTATTTAGGGAGAAATTAGGGCCAGGCCCCATAGGGACCATAGGGAATAATTTGACATATCCATACCTGCAAATAGGTCTGACCTGTTTGCAGGTTCGAGTATGTCTAATCGTTGTCCAATCGTTGGAATAATTTTTCATCTTGTGTGTTTGGACGGACGCAAAAATTTGACTTTTCCACATTTGCTTGATAGATTGAAACTATGAAAATGAAGATTTGGGATTATAAAATTCCCAAAAACTGGCAACCCAAAACTGACTACGAATGGCAATGGTATTTAGAACGAAAAATCAATTATGATGATTTCCGCGGTTTGAATATGGCAAAAACGAAAAAATTCTTAAATAAATTAAAAATTGACGAGGGCAAAAAACTTTTACTGAAAGCGTATTTTAAACATTATGGAAAATAAACCATTTGAATTGAATAAATTTCAAAAGACCATCCTAAAAGAATTGGCTAATTCACCACTCAAAGATAATTTTTACTGGACTGGCGGCACAGCGCTGGCTTTTTTCTATCTTAAACATCGCTTATCGTATGATATTGATCTATTTTCAAACAAACAATTTGAATACACGGTTGTAAAAAAACTTGTTGATAAAATCGCCAAAGCAACCAAAATCAATAAAATTGAAGAAAAAAAAATTCATGACCGCTGGGAATTTTTGATTTCTAATGACCAGAATATCAGAATTGATTTCGTATTTTACGATCATAAGCAAATTAATCCAAGAAAACAATGGCAGGGTGTTTGGGTGGATTCGCTTGAAGATATGGCAGCCAATAAGACACTGGCGCTGATTGATCGCCACGACCCCAAAGACGCCTTTGATATTTACTATATTTTAACCAAGCATAATTATACTGATAAAAAATTATTGAATTTAGTGAAAAAAAAATTCCACAGCGATTTTCCGGTCTCGCTTTTTTGGTCCCAATGCCTTTTAGGATCTCAACATTTTAGAAATCTGACGCCGCTTCTAATTGGAAAAAATAAAGATAAAATAATAAACCAAATTAACGAATTTTTTGAAAAAGAATCTGCTGAGAGCGTTAAAGAACAAATTTGAATTTTTGAGTTGACCAGTTTTTGTCATTGCGAGCCCCGCTCTTAGCGGGATGTGACAATCTTTTTGTCATTGTCGAGATTATTTCGTCTTGTCATTGTCGAGATTATTTCGTCGCTTCGGTCGCACGACAAAAAAGAATCCCCGCGATCTTTAACATTTTAGTGCGACCGCATTGAATTGTTAAAGATTTTTTGTCTAAGATTTGAGACAGCAATGCAAAAATAAGAACAAATATCAGGAGTGGT
>VMGK01000039.1 GCA_007376535.1 Candidatus Berkelbacteria bacterium Licking1014_7
CGAATCCCGTTCTCGGCTCATTGATTAGAGATATGAAGTATGAGTTATGAATTATGAATAACCGAGAAATACTTAAGGATTGAAGATTAGAAATTAGAAATTAAAAATTTCCCGCCAAAGGCGGGCGGCGGGCCTGCCCGCCGTAGTGAAATCTATTTTATTGATCGGTGGAGTTATTGTGCATTAGCGGGCTTGCCTCGCCGAAGCGCAACCTATTCCGCCGAAGGCGGAGAGGTTAAGCGAAGGCGGGTATCGTATAGCGGTATTATGTCACCTTGCCAAGGTGGAGACACGGGTTCGACTCCCGTTACCCGCTCAAAAATCTTCGATTTTTGAGCGAGGCTCGCCCGCTTCGCCTTCGGCGAGCGAGGCGGCCCGCTCCTGGAATTATGATTTGGGTGTATGATTTACAATATGATGACTAAAATAGAACAAGTTAAAAATTTAGTAAAAAATAAATTTGAAGAAAATGACTGGAGGTATCATATACTGCCAGTGGTGAAATATGCGAAAAAATTAGCGAGGATTTATAAAGTTGATATGGAGTTGACCGAATTAGCTGCTTTATTGCACGATATAGGTAGGGTAGATAAAAAAAACGATGAGAATCATCATATTATAGGCATTTCTATGGCCGAAGAAATATTGAAGAAATTTAACTATCCCGATAGGGCAATTGAAGAAGTCAAACATGTAGTGGTATCCCATAGAACCAGTAAGGGAGAAAATCCGAAAACAATAATTGCTAAAATTGTGGCCAATGCCGATGCTATGGCTCACTTCGATATTCTACCAGTTTTCTTTTGGTGGAGAAAAAGCGGAAAAGAAGATAGATTTGAAGATGTTTTGCAATGGGTGGAGAATAAACTTAAAAAAGATTGGCAGAAAAAAATTACTTTACCTGAGGCCAAAGAGATTTCAAAAAAGAATTATGAGGCGAATAAATTGATTTTAGGTTTCTTGAATAAATATGCTAAAGAAAAACACTATTGAAAAAGAAGTGCCAGACAAATTTCCAAATCATTTAAAATAATCACATCGCTTTGTTTGTTCAAGGGAGTCTCCCTTAACAAGGAGTCTCCCTGCTCAAGGAGTCTCCTTCTATCATTTCCAATCAATTTATCCAACTCGGCCTTGAGATCAATCGCCGCCTGACGGCGGCTGTCGAAAATAAAACCAGAACTCAATTTGAGCCCGTCTTTTTGCCAAACAAATTGGCGGGCGGCACGAAGTGCCGCCCATTGATTTTGTGGCTCGCCGCGCGCGGCGAAAAGGTTGATAAAATCTTAAAAATTCTATACAATTACATTAAAGCGTATGAATGGTTACTCTAAATCAAAAATTAATGATCTGAACCTGCAAGATTGGAAAGAATGTCAAGATATTCTGACCGATAGTTTATGGTTGATTGGCGAGCGCGACAAGTCCGGTGCCCACAATAATGTTTATCACGGCAATTTTATCCCACAAATCCCGAATCAAATGATGCGGAGGTTTACCAAAAAAGGCGATGTTGTTTTGGACGCTTTTTTGGGCCACGGCACGACACTTATTGAATCAAAAAGATTGGGACGGCACGGCATAGGAATTGAATTAATACCGGAAGTGGCACAATCGGCGATACAAAATATCAACCGCGAGCTTCCGAATGGAGAGAAAGTTTTTACGGAAGTTATTGTTGCCGATAGCACCACAAAAGACGCGCGCGAAAAAGTTTTGGACACACTTAACAAAATTGGTCAAAAAAGCGTCCACATGATTATTTTACATCCTCCTTATCATGACATAATAAAATTCAGCAACAAGAAAGAAGATTTGTGCAATGCCGCAACGGTTGAAGAATTTACTTCAAAATTTGGCGATGTGATAGAAAACTTTTCCGATTTACTAGATCGAAATAGATACTTGGCTATTGTCATTGGCGACAAATACACAAATAGCGAATGGGTGCCGCTTGGTTTTTATCTCATGCAGGAAACGCTGAAGCGTGGAAATGACCTGAAACTAAAAAGCATACTCGTAAAAAATATGGTTAATAATCGCGCAAAATTGAATCAAGAACATCTGTGGCGTTATCGCGCCCTTGTTGGCGGTTTTTATATTTTCAAACACGAATATATTTTAGTTTTCAAAAAAGTATGACAACCCACGTTTTCATCGTTGATTCAACGACATTCAAACTCCACTTGGAGTATCTTTTTGCTGGTACTGGCGCAAAAGATAATAAAATTGATTTCAATAATCATCAGGACACTTCGCTCCATGCGACGACGGAAAACATGCTTATCGGCATGATTGCCGATGGAAGCAGGGTCAGAGGCGGAGATCAAATTATTTTCTATTTACAGCAAGAATTTTCAAAGAAAATTTTTGAGGGTAAGTTTTTCGGAATTTTCAAAGCCCAAAATAACTGGTCATTTTTGGATAATAATGATAGGCAACAATATCTCAAAAATGAGCTGGAAAAATCTTTAACTTTCAGAACATTGATTGAGCCATATAAAATTTATACGGAAGGGGTGGCGGAATGGGAAGCGTTGGACGAAATTAAGAATATGACTTCTCCTAATCAAATGTTATGGAGCTTAATATACCGCAAACTTAAAGGTAATCGCGGCAACACTATGATAACAATTTATGAAGCGGAGCGTTTAACGCAACTCATCAGAAACAAGAACAACAGAACAGAATTGAATTGTCGAAACAAGACCCTTTCATTTGACGCAACGACACAGAAATTAATTTGTCTTAACGAAAGACCAAAAACTTACGCTGGACGGCAAGAGGAAATAAATTTGTTGCCGCGATTGATCACAAAATATCAGGCCGGAAATTCTTTTGAAACGCATTTACAAGGATACATAGCAAAAAATCTTGGTGAGGGTGTAAATAGAAGTTTAGACAAAACGATACTAAATGGTGCAGAAATAGAATGGCTTGGTAATGAAGTTTCTTGCGGCGTCGGTATGCAAAGAATAGATATTATGCCATCGGTAATGAAAAATAATCAAAGAGTGGTTGTTCCGATTGAATTAAAAGCGGTTGAGGCGGACGAAAGAAACATCATACAAATTCAAAGATATGTAGATTGGATTGAGCAGTATTATATTCCCAATCGCCAAAGCGATATTGAACCAATTTTAGTGGCAAAGAAAATAGAAAACAAACAGACAAGCATTTATCAGCGATTGATTGATAGTTTCAATCGCTTTAATCAAGCTAACCAACGCCGTTGCCATACTCTTAAATTTATTGAGTTTTCTGTCAACAACGGCGACTTGTTGTTTGAAGTAGTGAATTATTGTAAAAAATTTTCATAAATGCCCCAAAATTTTTTTATCAGTTTTATTATTTTTTGCCATCTTGTAATAAATTCGCCCGATCGCCCTTGAACTATTCCTTTTTCCCAATCAACCTATCCAACTCGGTTTTTAGGTCAATCGCCGCCTGACGGCGGTCGCCGACGATAAAACCAGAACTCAATTTGAGGCCGTCTTTTTGCCAGATAATTTTGACGATTAAATTACTCAACGCCCAGCGG
>VMGK01000012.1 GCA_007376535.1 Candidatus Berkelbacteria bacterium Licking1014_7
GTCGGCATCGGGACGACGGCGCCGAATTCAACTTTGCATGTGGCTGGCAGTCAGACTGTTAAAAGAACCGCAACGGCGATCGACTACACAATTCTTGCAAGCGACTATTATATCGGCGTCACCTCCACGGCCGCTGCCAGGATTATCACCTTGCCAGCCGCCGCCACAGCCGCTATTGGCAAAGTGTATATTATTAAAGATGAATCTGGTGGGGCGGCCACAAATAACATTACCATTGATGGCAACGCCGCTGAAACTATCGACGGAGCGGCTACCAAAGTCATTAACGCAAACTATGGTTCGGTGCAAATTATAACCGACGGTAGTAATTGGTTTAGTTTTTAAACTATGATGTATTATGTCTATCTCTTGCAAAGTTTGAATAAGGAATTTAGTTATATCGGCAGCACTCCCGATTTAAGAAAAAGAGTGAAAAAACACAATCAGGGGAAGGTTAAATCAACCAAACCATACATTCCGTTAAAACTAATCTATTATGAAGCGTATCTTAATGAAAAAGATGCTATAGATCGTGAAAAGAGATTAAAGCAAAGAGGTAGTTCAAAGGGACATTTAATAAAACGATTGAAATATAGTTTCAGTGATTGAAATGTCGGCATCCCGAGCCCTTTCTTCGGAAAGAGCTCGGTAAAGGGACGACCTGTCGAGCCCTTTCTTGGGAAAGGGCTCTGACGGCGCCTACTTACAAACTTGATGTGGCTGGAACTTGACATACCACTGGCGCGAATACTTTTGATTCCACGACAATTTATACCCCTTCCGCCACTCAAGCTATCACCGGCGTTGCCAGCGCTATTTTAGCCAATGCTACGCGCGTGGTGCTTGACCCTGACGGCGATTATACTCTTACTTCAGCCCCAACCATCGCCGATGGCACATCAGGTCAAATTCTCTATATTACCGCCACTAATGGAGAAGTTAACATCGTTACAGTGCAAGACCAAGACACGCTTGCCGGCAGTAATTTACAACTGGGCGCCGCCTCACGCGCCATCTCCGGCAAAGATGTGTTGGTTTTGATGTTTGATGGCACTGATTGGGTGGAAGTGAGCTTCGCGAATAATTAATATCTACCACCCGAATTTTTATAAAAAGTCCAGAATAGATAAAATGCGGGGGTTAATTGACAAAAAATCAGGGTGGTAAATATGAAATATACTAGCTATAATTTTCGCAAGGGCAAGCTTGAATATCAAAAATTTCGCGTCCGCACTCCAATTCGCACATTTCGCGATTTAGATGTCTACAAGGATACCACCAAACTAGCGGCAGGTATTTTTGGATTAAAACTTCCAGTTTCCGTCAAAAAACTAAACTTGGAGTTTGGGTTGTTGTGTCAATTAGCAAAACAAGTTCCCCGTTAAATTGCGAAGCAATTTGTTCGGGGACATTTGTAATTTGAGCTTTGGCATTCCCCATTTATCCGCTACATGTGGTGTATAAGAAGAAGGGGAGGAGAAGGAAGAAGATACGAACAATTAACTCAATTCATTGAGTTAATTGTTGACAACCATGTTTTTGTTTAGTAAAATTGAACTATGAAAGAATTTATCAGAAAAGATTTATTTGATAATCTTTGGCAGGCATTGAATGGATGGGTTAATTTAATTCAGGTAATTGTTGGACCCAGACAGATTGGCAAGACAACTTTGGCTTGGCAGATTTTGGAACGTTGGTCGGGGGAGAAAATCTACGAAACCGCCGACCAGCCGGCCACGCCGCCCTTAGAGTGGCTGAAACAAGTTTGGCAAAAGGCGCGGGATTTGTCAGGCCAAAAACGGACACTGTTGGTTTTGGATGAAGTGCAAAAAATTCCCCGTTGGAGCGAGTTAGTTAAAAAGTTGTTTGACGAAGACAAAAGAGCAAAAAAGAATATCCGAGTGCTGATTTTGGGCTCTTCTTCTTTACTTGTCCAAAAGGGATTATCGGAAAGCTTGGCTGGCCGTTTTGAACTTCATCGACATTACCAGTGGTCGTTGAGCGAATGCCGCCAGGCCTTTGGTTTAACCCTCAATGAATATCTGTTTTTCGGCGGCTATCCCGGCGGTCTAACTCTTCGTAGCAACGAAGAACGTTGGAGCAACTACATCCGTGATTCCTTAATAGAAACCGTTTTGGCCAAGGATATTCTGTTGATGTCACCAGTAGCCAAGCCAGCGCTTTTGCGTCAGACCTTTAATTTGGCGGTTAGTCAACCGGCCCAAATTATCAGTTATCAAAAAATCCTCGGCACTTTGGTTGATGCCGGCAACACAACGACAATTGCTTCTTATCTGCGACTATTAGGTCAGGCCTTTTTAGTTATTGGTTTGGAGAGATACAGCGGAGCAATTGTTAAACAAAGAGGGTCGACGCCAAAAATTATTGTTTATGATAACGGCTTGATTTCGTCAATGAGCAATCTTTCTTTTCGTCAGGCGATGAGGGATTCTTCTTGGCGTGGCCGATTGGTGGAAAATGCTGTTGGCGCCCGCTTAAAAATAGTTTCCGAGAATAAAGGAGGGGAGCTTTTTTACTGGCGCCGGCGGCAGAGCGAAGTTGATTTCATTATCCGTTTAGGAAATGGTTTTATCGCCATTGAAGTTAAATCCGGCGCCAGCGGTCGGGCGCCGGCGGCCTTGAAAGAGTTTACCAAACATTATCCCGAATCTAAAGGATTGATAATTTCTGCTGAAAAAATGAAAAAAGAGGAATCTATGGAGGAGGTGAGTGTTGAGGATTTTCTGATGGAACCGATGAGATACTTGGGATAAGAACTTGTTTCTAATATAATAGAAACAAGACCATTTATTATATTAAGAAAGCGAAACAATGACTAAAAAAGAGATAATTTGGCGGGAAATTTTATTCCAAGCCATTGAAAACAAAAAAATTGAATTTCTGCGCAAAAAGCAATTCCCGAACTTAATCTACTGAATCACCAAATTTCCAGATTAAAAAAAGAGGTCTTGACCCGCATAGTAAAATTCCAAATCACAAATTACAAATTATAAACAATATCCAATGACCGAAATTTGCTCCTGATAAATCCTAAATTTTAAGTTTTTTAGTGCGAAAAGAGGAAGGTGAGATTGCCGCGCTTCACTCGCAATGACAATGAGATTGCCGCGCTCCGTTCGTGACAACAAGGATAAGCGCAAAAATTTGACACAATTTGACACAAATTTTAGAATGAATTATAATATTAAATATCATAGATTTCTTCCGGAATAATTTTTCGTAACGAAATGATTAAAATTTAGGCGAAAAGAATGAAGGACGAGGAAGCATAACATAAGTTATGTTGACGAGTCCTGAATTCTTTGTAGGCAAATTTTAATCATTGCAGTAGAAAAGGTTATTTCGGAAGAAATCTAAAAAAATAAAGTAGATAAATAAAGGAGGTAAAAATGCGTCGCATTAAAATTAAAAAAATTTTATTCATAGTGTTGGTATTAACAATTGGTTTTTCGCTCTCAGGGTTAGCGCAAGTGTCATTAGCCACCACTAAAATGGAGTCAGACAGTTATAAACTTGAAGCGATAAATTTTGGTCAAGATGTGGTGTTGTATTCAACTCAGGATTCTATCCTGCCGTCAATTTCTGGCGAAGGTCCGCAGGTGTCTAATATTAAGGCGACATCAGTTGTCATTACTTGGGCTACAGACAAAAGTTCAAGTTCAATCGTTAATTTTGGCGCAACTACTAATTATGGCGCGCAAATGGGCAATTTTACCGAGAAAGTAAAAGATCACACCGTTTACCTGACTGGTTTGACGCCCAATACCACTTATCATTACAAAGTGGCGTCCGAGGATCGGGCCGGCAATATCGGCGAGTCAGAGGATAAGACATTTGCTACGCCCAAAGAGCCGGCGGTTTCAGGTCTTCAAATTACTGACATTACCTTAAATTCCGCGATTGTAAGTTTTGAGACCGCCACGATTGTTCACGCCACAATTAAATATGGCACAACCACCAATTACGGAGCGGCGATTGAAGAGGATTCTGGTTCATATACCACCCAGCACACGATTCGTTTTGCCAATCTTACCCAAGGCACGATCTACAATGTAAAAATAAGCGGCGTGGACGAGCAGGGCGAGCAGGTTAATTCAGACAACTATACTTTTTCTACCCTGCCTTTGCCAGCGGTGTTTAATTTGTCTATTAAAGATATCAATGCCAACACCGCCACGGTTTATTGGACAACTAATACTGATACCGACTCTTTGGTGGAATATTATACGCAAAGCGATATTGAGGTGGCAGGTATCAAAAAGGGCGAAAAATTAACCGCTGGTTCGGCAACCCGCTCCAAAGAACATTCAATCAAATTGACTTCGCTCATCGGCAATACGGTTTATTACTATAAAGTATTTTCGCAAGACCAGAATTCTAATCGCGTTGAGTCAGGGCAGGCAGTATTTACTACTTCAAAAGACACCACCCCGCCGGAAATTTCAAAAGTCAAGACCAATACTAATTTAGATCAAGGCGAAACAAGCAAAGTTCAGTTGACTGTTACTTGGGAGACAGATGAGCCGTCAACCTCGCAAGTTGGTTTTGGGTTGGGCGCAAACCCGAGCGGTAAAGATAAAGAGAGTGTGGAAGACACGGTCTATACTACCTCGCATTATGCGATTTTGCAGGATCTGGCGCCGTCTTCAACCTACCGTATCAAAGCGATTTCGCGCGACCCCTACAACAATCTGGCGGAAAGTAAATCTTATACCATTCTTACTCCCAAAAAACGGCGCAGTTTAATTCAGTTAATCGCTGAAAAATTAGACGAGACATTTGGGTGGATGAAAAAAGTCAAATTTTAAGATAGATTTCTTCCGGAATAATTTTTCGTAGCGAAAGTTAAATAAGAATTAAGAATGTAGAATGAAGAAATTAAATTACAATTAAGAAATTTTTGATTTATTATTTCAATTGTAAATTCTTCATTTTTATTTCTTATTTGTCCGGCTGGCATTCTTTATTACAAGAGATTGAATGACGGCAGGTAGAAAAGGTTATTTTGGAAGAAGTCTGAAAAAATAATCAAGGGGAATAAAAGGAGTAGTAATGTCAAAAATAGAAATCAAGGGGAAAAATTTGCTGGTCCTGATTGTGTTGATTGTGATTATAATTTTGGGCTATATTTATCGCGATGATATTTTTAAAACCAAAACAGCCAGCAATACCGCCACAAGTTCAAAAACATACAGCGCGGTTTTTTTGAGTAATGGTCAGGTGTATTTTGGTGTTTTGAAAAATGCGACTACTCAGTATTTAGAGTTGGTTGATATTTATTATTTGCAGACTGCCAATCAGAATGTCCAGCCCAAAGACAAAGAAGAAAATAAAGAAACCAAGCTGGAATTGGTTAAACTTGGCAAAGAATTGCACGGTCCAAAAGATAAAATGATGATCAACCGCGACCAAGTTTTGTTTTACGAAGAATTGAAAGACGATAGCCAAGTGGTGCAGATCATTCAAAAAGATAAGCAAGGCGCGACAGAATAACACATATTTTTAGGAGGGAAAATTGGCAGAGAAAACAACAAAAAAGCGAGCGGCTAAGTCCTCGAGCCGGGCAGTCATAGAGGTTAAAGGTTTAGAGAAAAAGTTTGAATTAACCAAAGATAAATATCAGGTCGCGTTGCAGGCAGTGGATTTTGATATAGAAGCCACCGAATTTGTGATTTTATTTGGTCCGTCTGGTTGTGGAAAGTCAACCGTGCTTAATTTGATTGCTGGGCTGGAATTGCCGACGGCAGGCAGTATTAAAATTCGGGGCGAAGAACTTACTAAGTTTAATAAGATTCAACTCGCGCGACATCATCGCACGAAAATCGGGATGGTTTTTCAGCAATTTAATTTGATAGCGAATTTGTCAGTTAAGGAAAATGTGGCTTTGCCCGGAGCGTTTGCCGGGTCTAATTACGAGACGCGCACCAAGCGCGCCGAGCATCTTTTGGAAATGTTTGGTTTGACGGGTATGGCTGATAATTTGCCGCAGGAATTATCAGGCGGCGAACAGCAAAAGGTAGCCATCGCGCGGTCATTGATGAATAATCCATGGATTGTGTTGGTTGACGAGCCGACTGGAAATTTGGACTCAAAATCGTCTGAAGAAGTGATGGATATTTTGGAACATTTGAATCAAAAATCGCGGAGGACGATACTGCTTGTTACTCATAATCCAGATTATTTAAATCGCGCCCACCGAGTGTTTTTTATGAAAGATGGTAAAATTATTAATTCTAAAGTCAATCGGCGCGTGGTTCATCGGCGCGCTGATACAAAAACCGACGACGAACTGTCGTATGAAATGAAAGGGGGCAAATGAATGTAAGAGATGTTTTGCGCTTGGCGCTAAGAATTTTTAAGAATAATCGTTTAAGAACCTTTTTGACGATTTTAGGGATATCGGTTGGCATTGCGACAATTGTTTTTCTGGTGGCGTTTGGTTATGGCGTTCAAAAAATAACGGTAGAAAAAATTACCCGCGCCGACGCTTTATTGGCGCTGGATGTTTTGCCCAATACCGGTGAAAAAGAAAAGCCGATTACCGAGCAAAATGTTGAGAAAATTGCTAAAATTGATAAAGTCGCGCATGCTGAGCCGATTTTACAGGTGTCGGGTCAGGCAGAGGTGAATTCTGGAACAGGAGAACTGCACAGTGTGTATGGGGTAGGCGAGGAATTTTTTAATCTTGATGGAACAAGTTTCAAGCCGGGCGGGAGTTTTTCTGCTCGGTCGAGCGATGAGATAGTGGTGACTCCGGCAGTGCTTGAACTTTTCTCGCTTAAAAAAGATGAATTGCCCAGTGAAAAAATAAAATTAACTTATTTTTCCCATCCCACCGAATCAGGCGAGACAGTCCGTCTGATGGATAATGATGAATATCGGGTAGTCGGCGTGGCGATTGACAACGAAGATCGGGCGATTGTTTATTTGCCGTATAATAATTTGAGAAAATATTTTCCTGAAAAAAGCATTTCAGCGCTTAAAGTAAAAATAGCAGCGCAAACCGATGTGAGCGCAGTTAAATCGGCGATTAGCGCTATGGGTTATCCGGTGTCAACCGTGATTGATGAAATTGAACAATTAGAAAAAGGTTTTAAGGTGGCGCGAATTTCTCTGGGGTTTTTGGGGATTGTGGCGCTGATAGTTGCGTCAATCGGTATGTTTAATACTTTGACCATCGCACTGCTTGAAAGAATAAAAGAAGTGGGCATAATGAAAGCGCTTGGCGCCAGCGACAGTGATATTTACAAGATATTTATGGCAGAGGCGATAATGATTGGGTTTTTAGGCGGAGTGGTTGGAATAATTTTAGGACTCGCCGCTTCTACTGTGGTGAATATTATTTTTAACACTTTGGCAGGCGTGTTTGAAGGGCAAAAAGTGATATTATTTAGTTTTCCGATTTGGTTTGTTATATCCGTGATATTGTTTTCCTGCTTAATCGCTTTTATTACGGGAATTTATCCGGCGCGCCGCGCCGCCCGTCTCAATCCTTTGGAAGCACTCAGGTATGAGTAAACCCCCACACCTTTACAGATGTGGCTTTATGCTAAGGTGTGAGGGTAAAAGCAATCTCAAGTCGCAAAATTCACATTAGCCAAAAGATACAAGATACAAGAAACAAGGATACAAACAAATACCAATATTCAATTATTCAATCCGCAAAAGGGGACAGTTCACTTTTACCCTGATGGATTTACCAAATTACCCAAAATAGTAAAGCAATCTCAAAATTCAAATCTCCCTGCCCCGAAGCAAGCGGGGAAATCTCAAAATTTTAGTCATTAGACATTGGTGCTTGGTCATTGATTAGGTCAATTAGATCAATTAGAATAATTTTACTATGAATTTTTTTGATACTCACTGTCATATTAATTTTTTGGCGTTTGAAAATGATTGGGAGGATGTCGTAGCGCGATCGCAAAAAAATAATGTAAATATGCTGGTGGTTGGCACTGATCTAAAGACCTCGTTAAAAGCAATTGCGATCGCCAGAAAATACCCTAATGTTCGGGTGGCGCTCGGCTTGCATCCCACGCATCTAAAAGATAGGCAATGGCAGAGCGAATTAGCAAAATTTAAAAAATTAATTGCTAGTGAAAAAGTTGACGCGATTGGCGAAATTGGGTTTGATGATTTTTGTCTTAGAGCAGATGAAAAAACCAAGCAATTAAAAATGCAGGAAAAGATAGTTAATGATTTTTTGGCGATCGCTTTCAAAAAAAATAAACCAGTTATTTTTCACGCGCGCGGCGCGATTAATCTGCTTGAGAAAAAAATGCGCGAAAATCCGAGTAATTTAAAAAAGGTTGGCGCAGTGGTGCATTGTTTTAGCGGAGATGTAAGTTTTGCCCGTTGGCTTGTCAGACAGGGTTTTTATTTGGGATTCAATGGAATGATTATTAGAAAAAATGATTGGGATGAAATAATCAAAGAGACGCTACTGGAAAATATTTTGCTTGAAACCGACGCGCCGTTTTTAACACCTGTCAAATTCGGCAAGACGCGCAATGAGCCGATTTTCGTCAGAGAGGTAGCGCAGAGAATCGCCGAGATTAAAAGTTTATCAGTGGAAAAAGTTGCTAATCAAACTTTTCAAAATGCTCTAAAATTTTTGAAATGAAAAACAAAAAGCAAAAGGGTAAATAATCTAATCGTCTTTCAGCAAAAACATTTGAATTTTAAGATTTATTAGTATATAATTTGTTCTATGAAATTACTATCGGGTGAATTAATCGCTCAAAAAATCATTTTGCAAGTTGGGCGAAATATTTCTCAATTATGTCTCAAGCCACGGCTTGATATTTTGGTCTGCCAAAACGATCCAATAAGCAGAATTTACTTAAATAAAAAAAAGCAGATGGCTCAGAAAGCCGGAATTGAAGTAGTGGCGCATAATGTAAAAAATCCTGACACAAATAAATATTTGGCATTGATTGATATTTTGAATCAAGATAGAGCAGTCAACGGCATTTTAGCGCAATTGCCTCTGCCAAAAAATGTTGATTTGAAAAAAATAATTTGGCGAATTGACGGCAAAAAAGATGTTGATGGTTTTCAAATGAAAGAATTTCAACCGCCCACGCCCGCAGCGATTATTGAGATTTTAAGGTATTATAATATTGCGATCGCGGGAAAAAAGATTCATATTTTGGGCAGAGGATTTTTAGTGGGCAAACCGCTTGAAATACTGCTCAAAAAAATGGGCGCCAGAGTGTCAATTTCTGACATTTTGATTAGAAAAAGAGAACTGATTAAAAATATAAAAAACGCGCAAATTGTAGTGTCAGCGATGGGTAAAAGCGACGTATTGAAAATAGAGTGGTTTCATAAAAATCAGATTGTGATTGACGCTGGAACCTCGGTTCAAAATGGCGCGCAAAAAGGCGATGTCGGTCAACAAATTTTGGAAAAAGTTAGCGCTGGCACTCCCACTCCGGGCGGAGTCGGTCCAGTGTCTGTGGCATGTTTGACGCGCAATGTCTATCAAGCCGCAATCAAGCAAATGATGAGATAAAGAATCCTCGGGCTTTGCCCCGCTCTTGTAATAATTTTTATGACAAAAAAAGTTTTAGTTTGTCTCTCAGGCGGAGTGGACTCTTCGGTGGCGGCGTATTTACTCAAACAGCAGGGGTTTGAGGTGATTGCGGTATATATTAAAATTTTTCCGCTTTGGCTGCAAAAATTTTTCCAAAAAAATGGCGCGTCGGGTTGTCCTTGGGCGTTAGATGAACGTTACGGGCGCCAAGTGGCAGAAAAACTCAATATGCCTTTTTATGTTTTTGATCTGTCGGTTGAATATGAAAAAGATGTTTTGCAAGAATTCTTGCGTCAGTATAAAGTTGGCAATACGCCCAACCCCGATGTTTTGTGTAATCGCTTTATCAAATTTGGCAGATTTTTGGATATTGCCAAAGCCGTGGGCGCTGATTTTATGGCAACCGGACATTACGCGCGTCGGCGCGGCAAGGCAATTTTTCGCGCTCAAGATAAAAGTAAAGATCAGAGTTATTTTTTGTGGATGCTGAGCCGGGCGCAGATTGAAAAAACATTGTTTCCTTTGGGTGATTTAGAAAAAACGCAAGTGAGAAAAATTGCCCAAAAATCCGGTTTGCCCACCGCGCAAAAACCAGACAGTCAAGGGATTTGTTTTTTGGGTCAATTTAAGGTGCAAGATTTTTTAATGGAAAAAATAAAAGTAAAAAAAGGCGACATTATTACTGAAAAAGGTGAAAAAATCGGCGAGCATCAAGGCGTGTGGTTTTATACCATCGGGCAGAGAATTAGAAGCGAATCAGGAGTTGAACTTGATTTTTCTAAGGTAAGTTTTCGCGGCAAAGACATTCCGGCTTTTTATGTGGTGAGAAAAATCATCCCAAAAAATCAATTGATCGTTGGACGCGCGGACGCGCCGGCTCTGTATTTGCGTTTGCTGGTGGCAAAAGATTTAAATTTGACAGGGACAATCCCTAAGAATTTGCTGTGTCAGATTCGCTATGGGCAAATTCCGCAAAAATGCCAGATTAAAATGTTGTCGTCTCATAAAGCAAAAGTTAAAGCAAAAGTGATTTTCAAAAAACGACAACGGGCAATCACAATCGGACAATCAATTGTTTTTTATCAAGGCGAGAAAATGCTGGGCGGCGGGATTATCGCCTCAAGGTAAAAATTTGAAACAGTCAAAACATATTCCAACTCTTAGGTGGTATAGGTTTTCAGCGATTTGACGCCGTTTGAGTATATTGAAAAGTATCAAATTAAACAACATGAAAAACTAGTTGATTTGTTACCGATGTGCCCTGCCTGGACAGGGGCTTGACTTTTGTTAAAAGATATGTTAATAAATATTTATAGCACCTGAACAATCAAGAATCAAGGAGGAGATGCCAGATGACTAGCTCGGAACTCGTTGCCACTCACAAGGGAAAGTCATACAACTATCGTCCATCAACCAGCGAACTGCTACTGGCTAAAATCTGCCGTTCATTCAATATGGAATTTCTGCCAGCAGTAATCGAAATTACAAACTTTGTCCATCTGTGTCGGCTTTCTCGCCCAACAATAGTGCGCGGAGTTGACAACAAAGAGATGCTTTTTGTCTGCCAGCACACTCGGTTTACGCCATACAAGAGCGGGCGTTTCTGGAAGATTTGCGAGAGGAATATCGAGCAGGAGGGGAAGACATTAGAAAAAGCCACTATTCAGGAAATTGTTACAAATGCCGTAAAAGAAGATCATTCAAAGGAGCGTTTGCCTTTGGCTGAGGTTTTGGAGTACGACTATTATCGTTATGCGCGTGTTTACAGGTGGCCGAAATCGGTCTATGTAGCGGTCTATGAATATCAGGAAACCGACCTGCTGATTCAGCCATTCCACATTCACGAAGTCGTTCCTTGTTGTCAGAAAAAGTTGCCGATTCTCTATCTGCATTTTCAAATTGAACCCCGGTTTATGACTGGTGGGGTAGGCGAAAATGCTGAAGAAATATATGATTCTCTTAGGGTTGACTTTCCGAGAGTTATTTCAGATCATCAACAGACGTTACATGCGGCTCTATCTCTGCATCCGTTGAATAATCTCGCATCCCCGGAGCAGGGATATACCTCTACTCCTCCGCAAGGATTTTCTGCCCGAATTCATTCGAAAATACCGAGAGAATTGACCATGGGTTTCATTGGCGCTTACTTGCGGCGCTTCCTTCAAGGAAACGAATTTTGAGCGCTTAGAGCGCTTAGTCAAAAAAGATAACTTTTGATCCCAACCCCGAAGATAACACTTCGGGGTTTTTCATTTATTAGAACTAGAACGACGGAAAAGGGGACGAAGAAAAGGAAAAGAGGAAAAGGGGACGAGGAAAAGGGGACGGTTCACTTTTACTCCCGTTAATTCCTAAATTTTTAAGTTTTTTAGTGCGAAAAGAGAAAGGAGAGATTGCCGCGGTCGCCTGGGCGACCTCGCAATGACAAAAAGAAAAAGGCACTCGCAATGACAATGAGATTGCCGCGGAAACGGCAAATGCGAATGCAAAAAAATTTGTAATTTTAAATTCAAAACATTATAATAACTTTATGCGAAAAAGAGATAAAATTCTAATTTTGCTGGCGATTTTTCTGACTTTTTTTGTGGGCTATGGTTTTGGCGCGCGGGGAATTTTGGTAAATACCAAGACGGTCCAAAAAATTTTTGTCAATGACAATTTAGGCAAAGACGTTCAGGTTGATTTTTCTCTTTACTGGAAAGTGTGGGACAAAATAAACGAAAAGTATGTGGCCGAGCCAGATGCCAAGCAGTCGGTTTATGGCGCGATTAAAGGTATGGTGGCGTCGCTAAAAGATCCATTTTCCGTCTATTTTACGCCTGATGAGGCGAAAAAATTTTTTGCCGATCTCAACGGAGAATTTGAAGGTATTGGCGCGGAATTGGCGATTCGCGATGAAAAATTAACAGTCGTGTCTCCGCTGGAAAATTCTCCGGCTGAAAAAGTTGGTCTGAAACCCAAAGACATTATTTTGTCAATTGATGATGTTGACGCCAGTACGATTTCTTTTGACGAAGCGATTGCGAAAATTCGCGGAGAAAAAGGCAGTGAAGTAAAGTTGTTGATTCAACGAGAAAGACAAGAGCCGTTTGAGGTGAAAATTACCCGTTCTACGATTAAGATTGACTCGGTTAAAAGTGAATTGCGTCCGGATAAAATAATGCAAATCAAAATCGGGCAGTTTTCCAGTAAGTCAGATACCACTGTTAAAATTGAGCAGGCGCTTAAAACCGCCCAAGAGGCGCGCGCCCAAGGGATAATTTTAGACCTGCGCAATAATCCCGGCGGGTTGTTGGATAGCGCGATTAACATTGCTTCAATGTTTATCAAAAATGGCGTGGTGGTAATTGAAGAAGGCAAAGCAGGCAAGCGGGAAGAGTTTCGTTCAACGCAAAATCAAATTGCCGGCGATATTCCTTTGGTGGTTTTAGTTAACGGCGGCAGTGCCTCAGCCGCAGAAATTTTGGCAGGCGCTATCAAGGATTCAGGACGGGGAAAAATTGTCGGCGAAAAGACCTTTGGCAAAGGCACGGTGCAGGATTTGGTAGAATTGCCGGACGGATCAAATTTGAAAATTACGATTGCCCATTGGCTTACGCCCAAAGGAAACCAAATTGACAAAGTTGGCATTGAACCAGACGAGAAAGTGGAAAATTCAACTGATGACATCCAGGCGGGTCGCGATCCGCAGTTTAACCGCGCCTTAAAAATTTTGTTGGGAAATTAGGATTTATTTGCTTTTGATGTTTTTTTGTGTATAATTAAGATATGAAAATCGTTTTAACTGAAATAGTTGAGAAATTAGGCGGGCGCGGCGATATTTGCGAAGTAAAAGACGGTTATGCGAGAAATTTTTTACTGCCGCAAGCCAAGGCAGTTGTCTTTGGCACCCGAGCCGCTAAAAATATTTTGCAAGAAAAAATTCAGCAAAAAACCGCAGCAAAAAAGGCGCGCGCCAAAAAGCCAAAAGTGGTTAAAGAGAAAAAAAGCGTTCGCCGCCTGAATAGAAAAATTAAAAAAGATAAGTAATAATCTTAAGCGGTCCACCGTCGTTCAATCTCTTTTCAGAAGTACCCGCCGTCGTTCAATCTCTTTCAGAAATAGGTGATAATTCCTCTTCTGAAAGTAGATTTCACTTTGGCAGGCAGGGATGATAATTCCCCCGCCTGCTAATCGCCTGGGCGATAGCAATGGCGGGCAGGTCTTCTGAAAATAGATTTCACTTTTGGCGGACTTTCTGGGCTGGCTTCCTGCTGCGCCCTACCGAAGCACGCACTGTGAGTACACTATGCAATAGGTTTCACGGTAAGTGCGAAGGAGGGCTTGGGAGTGCCACCCAGAAGCGGAGGGAAAAATGGATTTGGATTTTAATGATACTAATCAAAACAATGTGAGCGGAAATCCGTTAGCGCCGGCGCCAGATGGCGTGTCAGCAGCAATATCGTCCCGACCGAATAAAGATCAGGTCGCGCCGCTGGGCTCAGCCCAATCGCAGCCATCTGTCCAGCCGTCAGTAGAGTCAATCAAGCCAGCGTCCCAAACGAGCGCTGCGCCAGTTCCGACTGGAAAAGTTCCGACCCCAAAGCCATCAGTCAAAAAATCTCACAGAATTGGGTTGATTGCTTTGTTGGTTTTGCTGATAGTGGTTTTAGGAGGCGGGGCGTATTTTTTTCTGGGCACAGACATTGGCAAAAAAATGATCGGATTAAAAGTGAACGAGAGTGGCGATTTAGTAACAGATAATTTATCACCGTCCGTAGATAATGCGCCGTCTGGTGAGCCAAGTGGTTTAACCAAAACAGACGCGCAAACAAACGACACGCAAAGAAAGACCGATTTATCTCAAGTTAAAATCGCGCTGGAAGCGTATAAAGTGGATAAGGGGTCATACCCGGTAGCAGGCGCTTTTGAGCATATTGATAATGCCGCCAGTAATTTTTACAAAGAAGTGGCGGCAGGCGAGTATTTGACGCAAATGGTTTATGACCCAAAATTAAGCGACGGCTGGTGGTATGGATATAAGTCAGTTGACGGGAAAAATTACGCGCTTACCGCCCGATTAGAAGATGAAACCGATGTTGACGGCGTTCAAAGCGGAAGCATTATTTTGTATAATTTAACCAATAATTAGCAATCTGTAGCAATAATAATAAGTAAGTTTACGACTTACGCAAAATTACCTTATGTCATATTTTCTTGGATAATCGCTTCTCGGCACGCTCGTCGCCCCAGCACGGCTCCTCGCTCGTCCTCGCCTTCCCGATAAATTCCTTTCTGTAAAATAGATTACATTCTATTATTACAGAAGCGTCATTAACGGGACGCGGCGCTCGG
>VMGK01000013.1 GCA_007376535.1 Candidatus Berkelbacteria bacterium Licking1014_7
TAAATTCCTTTCTGTAAAATAGATTACATTCTATTATTACAGAAGCGTCATTAACGGGACGCGGCGCTCGGGTGCCTGCCCCGTGGCGAACAAAGTGAGATTTACGGGGCGGATGGCTTCAAAGTCAATTATCCTGCGAAAATATATTAAGGATATAATGCGTAAATCGTGTAATTAATTAATTTTTATGCCAATAGATTTCTCAAAATTATTAGACAAAAAGTATCTATTTAATATCTATCCGGATAAACTCTCTTTGATGTGGTATTTGCTCGGATTTTTTGGCGCGCTGATTATTATAGCGATTTTAATCGCGATTATTTATCGTCCAGAAAATTATCTTAAAAAAGAATTTTCCGTCAAAATCCAAAAAATGCTCTGGACTTGCGCGCTCGTCGGTTTTATGTTATTATTTTTCCGTTGGCAGTATTTGGGAATTTTGGGGAAAAGATTTTATTTGCTCATTGATTTTATAATTTTGGCGGCGTGGTCAATTTATCTAATTATTTACAAAACATTAATCCTGCCAAAAAAATTAAACTTTTATCAAAAACAGTTAGAGTTTAAAAAGTATTTACCAACAAGGGAAAAAAATAAATGACAATAAAAAAAATTAAAACCATCGCCACTATGAACGATTTGGCGGACGCGTATGGCGAGGGCTTAGTGCCTTTTACGCAAGGTGAAACCATTGAAGTAAAAATTATCGCTAAAACAAAAAGTCATCTCTTGACAGATGTGGCTGGCGTGATGCTTGGCATTGTGCCAGAAAGCGAATTTTCCTACGACATTGACGAACTCAAACCAGGTGACACCGTGCTATCTTATGTGCTTTTGCAAGAAAATGAAGACGGATATGTGGTTTTGTCCTTAAAGCGCGCTGACAAAGATCGCGTCTGGGAAACATTGCAAACAAAAAAGAAAAACAACGAAGCGCTTTCTGTTAAAGTATCGTCAGCAAACCGCGGCGGTCTGATTATTGAATTTGGCGGAATTGACGGGTTTATTCCGGTCTCGCAATTAGCGCCGGCGCATTATCCCAAAGTTGAAGGCGCTGATGGCAATAAAATTTTTTCTCGCCTCAGAAAATTGGTTGGACAAAACCTAAAAGTCAAAGTACTAAATTTAGATCAAAAAAATAATAAACTAATTTTTTCTGAAAAGTCCGCCACCAACGAGCGGCTTATTGAAATTTCTAATCAATTAAAAACGGGCTGCAAATTAAAAGCGGAAATTACTGGCATTGTTGATTTTGGAATTTTTGTCAAAATCGATCTCGAAGACGATGAAGGCAAAACCGAAAAAATCGACGGCTTGGTGCATATCAGTGAAATCTCCTGGAACAAAGAAGAAAACTGGAAGACAAAATATAAACCGGGTCAAAAAATCGAGGTGGCGGTGGTGTCGGCTAAAGCGGGCAGGATTTCCCTTTCTCTGAAACGATTAGAAAAAGACCCTTGGGAAAAAATAATTGACCAATACCAACCAGGCGCAAAAGTCACAGCGGAAATTACTCGCCTTACTCCTTTTGGCGCGTTTGTAAAAATGAATCAACAATTTGACGCATTAGTGCATATTTCTCAAATTGACAAAAGAAAACTTAAAAGTATAAAAGAAGGCGAAAAATACGATTTTTATATTTTGAGTATTGATAAAGACGCGCATCGGATCAATCTTACAATGAAAAAAGCGACTGAGAAAAAAGAAACCCCCTTAGGAGACAAATGAATATCTCTTGGATGAGCGAAGATCGTTTTAGAATTAAAGACAAAAAAGCGACAGTCGTCACTGGCGAAAAAATTAAAATTAATGACATTTATCTTGAGGGTCCGGGCGAATTTGAAGTGGCTAATGTTGAATGCTATGGTGTGGCAAAAAACTTGTATGCCTTAGAATTAGAGGACTTGAAAATTGCCTTCATTGGAAAAGTCAAAAAAGAACCGAGCGAAAAAGAACTGGAAAAATTGGGCGAAATTGATATTTTAATTATTTGGGTCGGAGGGCAAAACGGATTCGGCATTGATAAAGCCAAAAAAATAATGAGCGAATTAGAGCCAAAAATTATTATTCCGTGGGACGGACAAGGATTGGGAAAATTTTGCGCGGAAAATAAATGCGAACCAGCGATTGATTTGCTAAAAATCAGAAAAAGCGATTTAGCAGAAGAGACCAAAATTATTGTTCTAAAAGCCAAAAAGTAGATGAAAGATAATCAAACACAAATTATCAAAAAAATTACGGATATTTTAAGTCGGTATTCTCGTTTTTTGCTTGTCGTTCATCAATTCCCAGACGGAGACACTTTGGCGTCTTCACTCGCTTTATTTATTGCTTTGCGATCGCTTAAAAAAGAGGTGGTGATAGTTTGTTGCGATGACATTCCCGCGCCTTTTTTATTTTTGCCGCAAGTAAGCAAAATTAAAAAGGACTTTTTACAAGGCGACTGGGATGCGGTGTTAATCTTGGATTGCGGGGATTTGCGCCGCACTGGTTTTAGCCAGCGGCTGACTAACTTTGCGCGCCACAAACGCAAACTTATCAATATAGATCACCACCCAAAAAATGATTTGCACAAAGTGGCAAACATAAATTTATTTGATGATAAACGGGCGGCAGTGGCAGAATTGGTCTACGAAATTATTAACGGCTTAGGGGTTGAGATAAAAAAAGAAATTGCCACTTGCCTTTTGACCGCAATTTTTACTGATACCGGCGGTTTTATGCACTCAAACACTTCGCCGGCAACTTTGGAATTGGCGGCGCTTTTATTGCGACGGGGAGCGCGGCTTCGCGCCATCACGCAGAACATTACCGGCTCAAAAAGTTTATCCGCGCTAAAACTTTGGGGCAAAACGTTAGAACGACTCGCTTACAACAAAAAATATAATTTAGTATATTCCGTAATACTCAACGACGATTTGAGAGAATGTAATGCCACTAAATCAGATGTGGCTGGCGTGATAAATTTAATCAACACCGTGCCAGACGCGCGGCTGGTAATTTTATTTTTCCAACACAGCGAACACGAAATCAAAGTAAGCATTAGGACTGAAGCGCAAGGAGTAAATTTGTCTCGTTTGGCAGGGATTTTTGGCGGCGGCGGGCACAAAAAAGCCGCCGGGTTTTGCGTCAATGGAAAAATTTTTTGCAAAAAGGAAAAATATACTATTGAAACGGTTTAGTTATGGCGCGTTTTTACTTTCGTCATCGTGAGGAATGTCAGTCCGCGACAACCTATTCCCGTCTACCACAACATCGTAATCTTTAACAATTCAATGCGATCGCACTAAAATGTTAAAAAAATAGAAAAAAAACAACCCTACAAAAGCAATAAAAACCAAATTGTGTTTTTCGAGCGGACGGATTTTTTTGATTTTCTGGGGAATTTTTGGTAGAATTAATTGAGTGGTTATAAAAAGTAATATAAAATGATTTGCCGAGGTGGCGGAACTGGCAGACGCGCAGGACTTAAAATCCTGTCCCTGTGAATTCAGGGGTGCGGGTTCAATTCCCGCCCTCGGCACCAATATCAAACTTTCCGATTTTTGAACGAAACTGACCGCTTGCCGCGCTTCGCGCGTCAAGATGAACGCTCGGGCGGGCCCCATAGCAAAGCCTTCGGCTTGCTACGGGGCAAGCAAAAAGCAAGAATTTTTGTTTACCCCGTAGGGTCGCCTTTGGCGACAGTATAGATAAAATACTCATTCACTATAATACTACCAAAACTTTATTTATATGACAAGTGGAAAAACAATCAGCGAAAATATTAAAAAATTACGCACTAAACTTGGCTTAACACAAGATGATTTGACCAAGAAGGCAGATATTAAATATACAACGTTTATGAAGGTCGAAAGCGGCACAGTTAATAAGCCAAGTGTTCAAACTGTGGCGAATATCGCCAAAGCTCTTGGCATTTCAATAGAGGAATTGATAAAATAAAACTATGATAGACAGCTTAATTTTGAACAAAAAATCAATAGAGAGTATTTATAAGACGATTTGTGAATTTCACGAAAAGTATTTAAAGCAATTTGGCGTGAAATTGCCAAAACTTTATGATTCGCAGAATAATTTTACAAAAGATGCACTCGTTTTAACGTATCTTGCTTATGATTACCCGAACACTCGGAAAGTTAGCAAGGAAGAATTAACAAAATTTGTTAGGAGTTATTATCCAAACACAAACGACGTTCAGCAAGCAAGACATCTTGGCGCACAAGCTGGTTGGTGGATAGTCGCTGGTGGACGAGATAATATTGTTTTGCGAATAGAAAGAGGATCTTATCAGCTTTATACTTTGGAACAACCATATCCGGGTTTTAAGAAAGGGCACAGAATAGCAGACACAGACGACTGGGAAAAAATAAAAGAAAAATACAATTATCGTTGCGCCACTTGTGGCTCGCAGGAAAACAAACCTCATTTTCATTGGTCAGCAACGAAAACGATTTTACAAAAGGCCCATATGGATCCAAACAAACCTTTGATTGCTGGAAATATAATTCCGCAATGCCAAAAATGTAATAGAGGAGATAGAAACAGGTGGGTTTATGATGAAATTTATGATGAAAAGGGTAGAGTTATAAAATTAGCAGATGCAAATTTTGTTAAAAACTTTGATAAAGATGTAAGAGAAAAGGTTTATAGAATATTATACCAAGAATTTAATGGCAGAAATCCAAATTCAAAAAATTGATCTATGAAAAATAATAAATTTATAAATAAAATTGTTTGTGCTGATACGTTGGATTTACTTCCTCAAATTGAAGAAAATTCTATTGATGTTGTTTTGACTGACCCGCCATATTTTTTGGACAAACTGGATAATAATTGGGATTATGAGGAAGTTTCAAATCAAAACAACCAATATACAATAAAATCTTTGCCCGCTGGTATGAAATTTGATAGAGAGCAAGGAAAAAGATTTTATGCTTGGTATTTAGATATTTCAAAAGAAATTTTTAGAATTTTGAAGCCGGGTGGATTTTTCTTCTCGTTTTCTAGCCCTCGGCTTTACCACAGAATGGCCTCCGCAATAGATGACGCAGGATTTGAAATAAGAGATACGTTTATGTGGCTTTATACACAAAATCAAGCCAAGGCAATGGGGGTTGATCATTTTATTAAAAAAATGAATATAGACGAAAAAGCAAAAGAGAAAATCAAAGAAAAACTAAATGGCTGGAAAACTCCGCAAATAAAATCTTGTTTTGAACCAATAGCAATGGCTCAAAAACCAACCGACCAAACCTATCTGAATAATATGCTCAAGCACGAAGTTGGTATGTTTAACACGAATGTAAAAATTGGCGACAATATGTATCCGGCTAATGTATTTACAATAGATAGTATTAACGAATTGATAGACAGAGCTTTTTTGCTGCCAAAACCGACAAAAAAAGAAAAGGGAGAGTATAATGACCATAAAACCGTTAAGCCGATAGCCATTTGTGAATACCTGATAAACTTGTCGGCCTTTTCCAAAAACGCCGTTGTCCTTGATCCTTTTGTTGGAAGCGGAACAACTGCTGTGGCAGCAAAAAAGTTAGGGAAAAAATATATTGGAATTGATGCTAACGAAAAGTATGTCAAAATTTCCGAAAGAAGACTAAAAGAATTGGATGAAAAACCGAATTTATTTAAGACGGGAAAAGCGGAGAGAAAAAATTTACAGATAGAATTACAAGTGATATAAGGATTTCGGCGGCGCGCCAGTTTCACTGGCACGAAATTCGGCGGCGGCGGAACCCCAGAAGCAATCCCGCTTTCGCGGGATGCTACGGGGCAAGAAGCGAGGGCGGGCCCCGAAGGAGTCGCCAAAGGCGACCCTACGGGGTAAACAAAAATTCTTGCTTTTTGCTTGCCCCGTAGCAAGCCGAAGGCTTTGCTGGTTTAGAAAAAATTAGTATAATTTTAGCGAAAAATTTATCCCAAAATACAAATTACACACACAAATTACAAAGATGTTTGATTTTGAGAAACTCGATGTTTATAAAAAAGCAAAAGAATTAAACAAAGATATTTTAAAATTTGCAAAAGATAATTTTTTCATATCATTTGTTGCAGCCCGCCATTAGCGGACTGTTTTTTGTTTTAATCTCTTGCTTTTTTTTGGTTTGGTGTAATATACGCTACAGGGGGCCAATCTGATGCTTTATTTAGTTTGTATCTTGAAAACTGAAAACACAGGAGAGGTGGAAAACGATGGACATAGAAGGTGTTGCCTCGCGATTTGTCGGTCTTGTCCTGAAGTACCAGCAGTGGAACGAAATCAAGCATCTCCCCGCAGACGAAATGCATGTGCTCTTCGAAACAGTTTTAGCCGCCGGCTTCGACCCCAAGAAAATAGTACTGGGGAAGCTCGTCGGCGACTTTTGCGACCAAGAGGAAGAACCGGTGAGACTTACCAGATCAACAGCATTTGCCCATTCAAAGTGGTAAGTCGAGAAGACGACGATCACTACCATGCAACCGGTTGGCTCGACCGCGCGCTTAGGCATGTGTGCCTCGGCGCGACTCAACAGAAGAAGAGTCGCGATCTGCTTATCGAGGAAATCCGGCGCGAGATCGAACGAAGTATTCCGCTCGCGCCCATCCAGCTGACGCTCGATGGCAATTTTCTGCGCGAATACCCTCCCTCGCATGGTGGCTTCGTGGATCACACCAAAGATGATCGCAAAATAAGTGATTGTGTCGGCGTGCACATGTTCTGCAATGGCTTTATGGATCGCCACAGAACAACCAAAACGCAGGATGCGATTGTGTGCCGAAGTTGTAGCCTGCGCGTTTGCTTCCCTAACAATGTCAAGACCTACGGAGAGCTGCGGCAGGCTCTTTCGACGCAGCAGATTCCGGCATAGTTGCCGGTCAACTACACCGGGCGGGCAAGAGAGATCTTCCCGCCTTTTTCTTTTTCAAAAATAATTTGCCGCAACGTAATCCCGCCGCTGGCGGGAAACGTTGCTGGAACGTTGAAATTTTAAGAAAATTTCTTACGTTCCGCCGAAGCAATAAATTTTTCAAACTCATTTTTCTTGAAAAATTTTCTGCAATGAGTTATGATTAACTCATCTCGTAAAACCGAACAGGCTCTTAAAAAAATATGCGTAAAATTATTCAATGGATTCTGGCGGGTTTAGTGGTGATCGGCGCAGTTTTGATGTTTTATTTTTATTACCCGGAAATTTGGGGAGAAGTTTTTTATCCCTTAAAATATAAAGAAGAAATTCTATCCGCTTCGCAGGAGTTTCAAATTCCCAGAAACCTTATTTCCGCGGTAATTTTCCACGAATCGCATTTTAATCCTGACGTCAAATCACCGGCTGGCGCGTCCGGGCTGATGCAATTGATGCCAGCCACAGCGCGCGGGGTGGCAAAACGAATTGGTATAGACGATTATACTGATAGTAAAATTTTTGATCCTATCACAAACATTCGTTTAGGAACCGCTTATATAAAATCATATTGGGATTTATACAATCAAGATATTGATAGTATATTAGTCGCGTATAATGCCGGACCTTCTTATTCAGGTTCATTTATTCAAAGCAAAAGCCACAACACCATTCCGCGCGAGACATCAAATTATATCCGTCGGGTAAAAGCCACTTGGATGGCGTATGATAAAATATACGGATCAGAGTGGCAAGGCAGCCAAAAGCCGTTTCAGCCAGAAAAAGAATCGTTTATTGATAGAATTGATATTTTTAATTTGCTGGATTTACTGAGGAAGTAGAAGTATCACGACTTACGCCTTTGCGTAAGTCGTGATTTACAAAACATTATGATAACCAGTAAGAAATTGCGTCAAAAATTTGTGGATTATTTTGCGTCCAAGGGCTACAAAAAAATACCGGAGACGTCTTTGGTACCTAAAGATGATCCATCCGTGCTTTTTACCACCGCCGGTATGCAGCAATTCAAGAAATTTTATTTGGCGCCAGATGAAGCGCCGGCTAAAAAAGTCATTACTATTCAGCCATGCGTGCGCACTTCGGATATTGACGAAGTGGGCGACGACACGCATCTGACATTTTTTGAAATGTTGGGTAATTTTACTTTTGGCGACTTGGACAAAAAACAGGCGATTAGTCAAGCGCTTAAATTTTTAACGCAGGAATTGGGAATAACGAAGCAAAGAATTAAAGCCAGTTACTTTGCAGGCGAAAAATCAATAGCGGAAGATACAGAGGCGAAAAATATTTTAATTGAACTGGGTTTCTTAGAAAAAAACTTGATTCGCGGTGGAAAAAAAGATAATTTTTGGGGTCCGGTGGCGGGCAAAGGCGCGTGCGGTCCAACAATTGAGATCTACATTGACGATATAGAAATTTGGAATTTGGTTTTTAACGAGTATTACTTTGACGGACAAATATACCAAAAAGCCCAGTATCCCGGGCTTGACACTGGCATGGGGCTGGAGAGAATGCTGGCGGTTTTAGAAGGCAAGCGGAATATTTTTGAAATTGATGTTTTGGCGCCAATCGTGGAAACAATTGAAAAAAACAGCCGGACGGCAGAACCAAAGAATCTGCGGGTTGCAGCCGATCATTTGCGCGCCAGCGCTTTTTTGATCAAAGACGGAGTGCTTCCATCCAACAAAGAACAGGGGTATATTTTGCGCCGTTTTATCCGTCGGGCCGCAGTGCATTTGAAAAAGATGAATTTTGATTTTAGTCAGTTAACAAAAGTGATAAAAAAAATACTTAATATATACTACGAAATGGAGGGAGAAGAGGGCTTTAATTTTCAAAACGAGAAATTGATTCAGGAGACAATCCAGAAAGAAATGGCGGTATTTAATCAGACATTGAAAAGGGGTTTACAGAAATTAGAGAAATTATTAGACAAGTCGAGCAGCAAAATTTCTGGCAAAGACGCGTTTTTTCTTTTTGAGACCTTTGGCTTTCCGTTAGAACTTACCGAGGAATTAGCCAGAGAAAATCAAAAAACAATTGACAAAATCGGTTTTGATAAATACCTAAAAGAACATCAGGAAAAATCGCGTCTAAGCGCCAAGAAAAAATTCACAGGCGGGCTGGCTTCCTGCGGAGCGATTGAGACCCGTTACCACACTGCCAATCATCTGCTTTTGGCGGCTTTGAGGCAGGTTTTAGACAAGCATGTGGCGCAAAAAGGATCAAATATTACTAACGAACGATTGCGTTTTGATTTTTCGCATCCTGAAAAAATGACGGCAGACGAAATTAAAAAAACAGAGGCACTGGTGAATGAAAAAATTCAAGCCGGACTGGGGGTTGAAACGGAAAAGATGAGTTTGGCGGACGCCCAAGCCAGCGGAGCAACGGGCGTGTTCAGCGACCGCTATGGCGACAGAGTAAAAGTTTATACTATTGGCGAACCGGACGAAAAACCTTTTTCTAAAGAAATCTGCGGCGGACCGCATGTTAAAAACACGCGCGAAATCGGCAAATTCAAAATCGTCAAAGAAGAATCCTCGTCCGCTGGCGTGCGAAGAATTAGAGCTAAAATCACCTAGAACCAAAAAAGTCCACCTACGAGGTGGACTTTTTAACAGGTTGGGGTTGCGTGAAGAGGAATTTTTTGCTACCATATATTTGTCGTCTTTTGCGCCCGGCGGGAATCGTGGCAGTAAAGGAGACAGTCAATGCAACGCATCGAAATACGCGTCGGATCCTGGACAAGTCCGAAAACTCTCGCCAGGCAGATTGCCCGAGAGCTTCGAGACCAGCAGCAGACAGTAGAGTTGCAGACCATCGGCGCTGGAGCAGTCAATCAGGCAGTCAAGGCGGTCGCCATCGCGCGTGGCTTTCTGGCTGCCAGCGGGTTCGTGCCCGTGATGATCCCGACGTTCGCTGACATAGAAGTGGACGGTCGGGAGAAGACCAGCATCAAATTGCTGGTGTGGTGCTACCCGCTGGGTAACCTAATGTAGTTTCAAGGTTGCCATAGCAGTACCCGCTCACAGCCCAACCCGCCGGGCTTCCTTTTTCTGGCTAAATGATAGAAGCGAAAATCTGATACGATTCCAGTCACAAAAGGAGTGGTGATGGCAATGCAGGAAGTGATGCTGTCTTTACTCGCCGCTTTCATTCGAGAAGACATAGAAAGAAAAGGTCGTGTCGTCTTGAAAGTATGGGGTAATCACGCTGTGGAAGGCGCGCAGAAGGCGATCGCCGCCGCGCAGTCACGATTTGAAGGAAAAAGAACATTAACTTGTCAGGTTGATAAACCGACCGGCGAAGATGACCAATTGTCCGGGAGAGTGACGACTTTTATCCTGGCATGCGAACAACCTACCCCCTCGGAGGTGAGACATGAAAGCAAAAGCTAACCTTGACAAGCAGTTGGAACAAGCCCAAAAGCAATCCTTGTTGCGCGAACTGGAATTGATCGCTTGGCTTTTCGCCAGCTTTTGCGCCTTGTCGGTCATTTTGGCATTTATCGCAGTCCCGACCTTTTTCTTCACAACTCCGGACCATTGGTGGTTAGTTTTATCCGTCGCCCTGATGCTTTCAGGAACTATGGTATGGTATTTCAACAAATGCTACCTGGCGGTAAAGAGCAAACTTGCTTCTCTGGAGCCGGAGGTGAGAAATGGAAGCAAAAGCTGACCTTGACAAGCGGCTAATGCCAGAAGATCGAAAACGAGACAGGTTAGAACGCTGGCTGGCTGAATTAGGCTGGCTGCGCCGTATCTTGATAGTTGCGACAGGCATTCTTGTACCCATCGCGATTTGGTGCTTATTCTATCCTCCGATGATTCCGCTGACCAGTTTGGAGATTATGACTCCGATAGCGGCGGCAATTGCGGCAGGTTCGCTTGTTTGGGTCAACATATTCCGCCGAATCGTAGTCTGGGAGCTTGACGATTTGGATCGCGATCAGACAATCACCTAGTAAGATCGGTGCCGCGGGGCTGCTACCGCACCGGTCTTTTTTGTTTTTCGAAAATTTGTTGTATAATGAAATTCAGCAAGGAGGAAAAGCCCTTATGGGAATTTTCGATTTTATCAAAGGCAAGTCAAAATATGATAACTGGGCAATCGCGCTTGATATTGGCACAGAATTTGTCAAAGCGCTAATTTTTGAGGTGAAAGAAGGCGAAGCGCTGATAAAGGGTGTGGGCAGACAGCGCCAAAAACTTTCTGATATGCAAAGCGGAGCGGTAACTGATATTGCCGGCGTGATTAAAAATTGCGAAAAAGCGCTGGAAAAATCAGCCAGCCAAGCGAGGGTCTTACCGTATCAGGTAATTATTGGAATTGCCGGCGAATTGGTCAAAGGTCTTTCTACTACCATTGCCTATACCCGTCCCAATTCCAAGCAAAAAATTGCTCTTGAAGAATTAAAAGAAATTATTAGAAAAGTCCAAAGAAAATCATTTGAGCAGGCGCGCAAAATTATGGCTTGGGAAACCGGGCATAATGAAATTGATGTGCGATTGGTGAACGCGGCAATCGTCAATGTAAAAATTGATGGCTACCGCGTAACCAACCCGTTGGGTTTTCAAGGCAAGGAAGTTGAAGTGACGGTTTTCAACGCCTTCGCGCCGATTGTTCATCTGGGCGCGCTTCAATCAGTGGCAGACGAATTAGAATTGGATTTATTGTCGGTGACTGCCGAACCCTACGCAGTGGCGCGCAGTTTGGGCGAGGAAGAAGCAGTCGATTTCAGCGCGATTTTTATTGATGTTGGCGGCGGCACGACTGATATTGCGGTGGTAAGAAACGGCGGAGTGGAAGGCACGAAAATGTTTGCGCTGGGCGGCAGGGCTTTTACTAAAAGAATTGGCGCTGGGCTCGATCTTGATTTTAGAATTGCCGAACAGGTTAAACTTGATTATAGCGCCAAAAAATTGCCAGTGAAAAGATTTAATCAAGTCAAGGATTTAATTGAACAGGACTTGCAAGTTTGGTTTTCTGGCGTGGAATTAACTTTGGAAGAATTTGGTTCAACCGACTTGCTGCCATCTCGCATTTTTCTTTGCGGCGGCGGATCCCAATTGCCAGACATTAAAAATTTTTTGGATAAAGTGCAGTGGTCAAATTCCCTGCCTTTTGCCAAAAATCCGAGTGTAAAATTTATCAAACCGCAAGATGTGGCGCGCGTCAAAGATGAAACCAAAAGTTTGCACCAACCGCAAGATGTCACGCCGGTGGCGCTAGTGAATTTAGCGATTGATTTGACTGGCAAAGAAAGCGCGACAAAATCAATGACGAATCGAATTATTTCATCATTGAATAAATAAGAAATAAAAACGAAGAATTTACAATTGAAATAACCCCGAACATCCCGCCTTGGCGGGAAAACGGGGCAGGCAAATCAAAAATTTCTTAATTGCCTGCCCCGTTAAATTGCGAAGCAATTTATTCGGGGTAATTTAATTTCTTCTCCGCCAGCTGACGGACTACATTCTAAATTTAACAAAACAAATAACAATTTAAAACGAGAGATGAAAAACTTAAATTAGAAACCTAAAAATTTTTTAAGACAAAAATGTTTTGATTTTGCGATCTTGACTATTGAATTCTGCGAGCCACTCATGCGAGACCCGATCGACAATATTATTGCAAAACAATTAATAAGATCGTCAACTTCTATTGGGGCAAACATTATGGAAGCTTTCGGTTCATCTACCAAAAAGGGATTTTCGAACTTTTTCTCAATTGCCTATAAGTCCGCCAAGGAAACAATGTATTGGCTATATATTTTTAAAAAGAGGGAAAAAGGCAATCAAGATAAAATTAACCATCTTTTAAGTGAATGCGAACAAATCAATAAAATGATTGCGTCAAGCATTCTGACCATTAAGGGCAAAAGATAGTTTTTAATTTTTTATTTCATTTCTTCTTTCTTAATTCTTAATTCTTATTTAATTTAAAAATGTCAAACAAAAAACCACCACAATTAGATAATGAACGATACCATATTTTTGTTGAAGCGGATGAGGAAATTCCGTCAATTGTTTCCCGTATTCAAAAAACCAAACATAAAATAATTGGTTTGGTAGTGACGCGCGGATCAGGACTTTTGCAAAGTATGGTTAACTTAAAATTGCTAAAACGGGAAGCGGAGCGATTAGAAAAAGAGTTAGTCCTGATTACGATTGACAATGTCGCAGTAAATCTTGCTAATCAATTAGATATTAAAGTGTACGAAAATATTAAGACAACCGAACCATTGTCTGAGCCGCAACGGGAAGCGCCGCAAATGCGCGAAAAAATTAAAATTGACAAAACCTCGCCCGATCCACTCATTTCAATTCATCATTTTCAAGATAGCGGCGAAAAAGAAGTTGAGAAAAAAGAACAAAAAGATATTCAAAATTTACCCGAAGGGACAGATGATGTTAGCCCAGTAAATTCTGACAAAC
The DNA here is from genome assembly GCA_007376535.1 of Candidatus Berkelbacteria bacterium Licking1014_7. GTDB lineage: Bacteria > Patescibacteriota > UBA1384 > GWA2-35-9 > CG2-30-39-44 > VMGK01. The sequence continues at coordinate 13,361 of VMGK01000013.1, forward strand.
CCGAATTGCGCCAAGATCAGCCCCAATCCCACCCCAATGATATGCCGCTTACTGTCTCTGGCTTTCACGACAAAAAAGACATTGACAGCGCGGCGAGCGCAGATGTTAGGCAATTCCCCAGTGAAAGAACTTTTACTGACTATGCCAACAAAATCACAAATCCGGACAGGCAAAGAATTTCTCTAAAACCAAAACTCAGAATCAACAAGAAAATTATCATTTTTTCTGCGATCGCAATATGTATATTTGCCGCCGGATTTTACTTTTTCGCTCCGGCTGCAGTTATTACTTTTACTGTCAAAGGCGAGGATTTCACTGATAATTTCAGGGTTGAAGCAAATATTTCGCAAAAGACAATTTCTCTGGAAGAAAGGAAAATTCCGGCGCATCTAATTCAGGAAGAAAAAGAAGAAAAGAAAAATTTTCCCGCCACTGGCAAAAAAAATATGGGTGAAAAATCGCGCGGCACAGTGACATTTTACAATTCCTGGAGCACTGATGTGCAAACCCTGCCCGCCGGCGCAAAAATTTCTAATGGCGATAAAGAATTCACACTCTCAGGCGAAACAAAAATTGCCGGCGCGACTTTGTCGCTGTCAGAAGGAAGCATTAAAACCAATCCCGGTGTTTCAGACGGAGTAGTTGAGGCGGCAATTGCGGGCGAAAATTACAATTTGGAGCCGACAAAATTCATTATCGTTGGTTTTAACAGTGAAAAACAGTCAAAATTTTACGCCGAAAGTCAAAGAAAATTTACCGGTGGATCCACCAGAGAAGTAAAAGTGGTCTCGGCTGAAGACATAGAAAAAGCGGTTCAGCAATTAAGGGGGCAATTGGAAGAAAGTTTATTAAACCAACTGATTGAGAAAAATCCTTCAAAAACAATCCTAAAAGACGCGACCGACTTTGATGTTTTGAATCGACAGGTTAGCGTCAACGAAAATGATGAAGTGGAAAAATTTGACCTTACCTTAAAAATACGCAGCCGCAACATCGGATTTGAAAAAGAGACATTTCAGAAAAGTTTTATGGATATATTAAAATTTGAATTACCCAAAGATAAAGATCTGCATTTAACCGGCGGCGAGGAAATCGCGACCGAAGTCAAGGAAAAAGATATTGAAAAAGGACGGCTGGTGATTGAGGGCAGTATCAAAGCGAAAATCGCTCCGCGACTTGACGAAATGAAACTCAAAAAATTAATTTATGGACAAAAAGTGGGCGCGGCAAAAGAAACTTTAAGCCAACAACCGGACATTGAGCAAGTTGATATTTCTGTCTCGCCCGAATGGTTGTCATCGCGCATACCTTACTTTAACTTTGCCATCAAAACCAAAATTGAATATCAATAAAGAATCCGCAGGAGCGGCATTCTTTATTAAATAAGAATTAAGAATGTAATCCGTCAGCTGGCGGATTAGAAGTTAGAATGTAGGGGGTTTTATTCTTTATTCTACATTCTTGATTCATTCTTAAATCTTAAATCGCTATTCTTAAATCTTTTTTTAGGTGAAAATTATGTCAATCATCGCCTTAGATGTCGGAGATAAAAAAATCGGAGCGGCAATCAGTTTTTCTGGTATGCAAGTACAACCATTTATTACTTATGATCGCAAAAATTTTAGCCAGATTATAAAAATTATTAAAGATTCAAAAGTCAGCCGATTAGTAGTCGGTTTAGCCAAAAACCAAAACGGAAAGACAACCCCTCAGACCAAACAAACCCTAGTATATATTAAACAATTAAGGTCTGAATTAAAAAAAGCGGGCCTAGCGGTACAGATATTTTTTGAGGATGAACGGCTCACCACCGTGTCGGCGGAAGACGAACTAATCGCGAAAAACAAAAAAGGAAAAAAGGAAAAAATTCATTCTTTTGCCGCCCGGCTAATTTTAGAACAACATCTATCCAAAAAAAACCGCGCAAATTCACTTTAAATTTCACAATTCAAGCATAACACAAAAATCCGCCCCAAAGGCGGATTTTTGCTTTTGTGATGAAACCCGAAGTTAGGTTCTTTCACGCATTGGACGAGCAATATTGACGATAAGTTTTCGTCCTTCAATTTCTTTTTCATTCAGTCCGTCAATCGCTTTTTGGGCTTCTTCTGGTGTAGACATTTCTACAAATCCAAAACCCTTGCTTCTACCCGAGAATTTATCCATGATGATTTTGGCTGATTCGACGGTGCCGAATTCAGCAAAAATTTCAGATAATTGCTCATCGGTTATACCAAACGCAAGGTTTCCTACAAATAATCTCTTTTCCATTATTTTCCCTATAATGCTTTTAAGGCATTGATAATTATTTTCGACTTACTTCGACACACACATCATAGACTTCTTCCAAAACAACCTTTTCTACTGCAACTTGTAATTTTGGCTGCAAATAATTCAGGGCTCCTTACGCTATATTCCATATAGCGCTGCGTCGTCCTTCATCATTTTCGCTCAAAATTACTTCGTTTCGTTATGAAAGGTTATTCCGGAAGAAGTCTAATTAAATGCAATAAGACAATTATATTATAACATATTATTGAAATAATTCAATAGACCCACTGCGAAATAACTTTTCGCTACGAAACACAGAAATTTTGAGCGAAAATAATTATGAGTGAGGAAGTCGTCATAGAGGGACGACGACGAATGATGAATAATTTTACAGCCAAAATTTCAAGTTGCAGCCTGCCCGCCAAAATGAAATCTACTTTGAGAAGAGAAATAATCATCTATTTCTCAAAGAGATTGAATGACGGCGGGTAGAAAAGGTTGTTTCGCAGTGGGTCTATTACCATGCCTACAATTTATGCATAAATTTGACAATTTGATATTAAATGACATAATGAAATTATGGTCGAAGAAAAAAAACCCGCCGCTGCGGCGGAAAAACAACCGGGAAAATCTGTCGGAAAAATCACTCATTTTTTTGGGAAAATCGAGGTGGCGATTGTTGAACTTACTGACACCTTAAAAGTGAATGATAAAATCGCCATTCGCGGAGCAACCACAGATATTGAACAGACAGTTGATAGTATAGAATTAGACCACAAAAAGATTGAAGAGGCGAAAAAAGGCGATGCGATTGGACTTAGCGTCAAGGACAAAGTGCGCGAAGGCGACGAAATTTTCAAACTTTAGAGTTTGAAAAAGATTTTAAATTCTAAATAGAAAGAATCCTTCCCGCCTTTTGCGGGACGGTATTTTTTGTTGATAAAAACAAACTTAGCCAAAAAATTTTATTCTATCCTTTTTTTTCCACTTTTCCACTATCATACTATTCAGTATGATAGTGACAATATGACAATGACAGCGGTAAACCAAAAAATCCCATTTACGAAATGGGATTTTTTGTAATGGGCTTTTTTTCAGGTTAAGAAAAAATTTGCTTTTGAAAAATTTGTTACAGAACCATTTGATAGAACCATTCGTGCGAAAGGACAATAAAAAAAATTAAGATGAAAATGCAAAAAGAATTAGAAATGCAAAAAAACCCCGAGAGAGATTTCTGCAGTAATTATGTGTGGGGGCAAGTCCCCCAGAGAAAATTTTATCGACCGTGACAATGTTTATACTTTTTGGGACGACCGTCTGGTTTCTTCGCGCCGCACGGACAGGGTTCGTTTCGTCCAATTTTTTTCGCGCCCGGTGGGCGCAAAACCGTTTGCGACATTACATTATCATTTCCTTTTTTTCTAACGGTTACTACCACATCGCTATTGACGGCATCTGTTTTTTGCCCAAATTGCCCGGACTCATCGTCATTATTTCGTTCATTAAAATTTTGTTCTAAACTTTGTTCTGCCCTCTGTTGGGAAATTCGGCGGGTTTGGTCAAACGGCTCTACCGGCGCCGGCGGAGCACTTTGAATCTCAATTCTTAAAAGCACTTGCCCTACTTCGTCCTCAATATCTTTTAACAATCTTTGAAAAATGTGATACGCCGCTTGCTTATATTCAACCAACGGATCTTTTTGCCCATAACCTTTCAAACCAATCGAATGACGCAAATGATCCATAGTATTTAAGTGCCCAATCCAAAAAGTGTCAATCACCCGCAAGTAGACTCGTTTTTCAAGCTCGCAAAGCGCTTCAGACGGCACATTTTCAAATTTTTTAATATATTCGTTTTTTTTCTCGCCTAACAATTCAAGCACCTCTGTATGTAGATTCACCACCTCGCCAGCATTATTCTTGCCTTTTAGATTTAAGATTTGACGTCTCTTTTGATAAATTACTTCGCGATGCTTGTTTGCCACATCGTCGTATTCAACTAAATGTTTGCGAATGTCAAAATTATGACCTTCAACTTTTTTTTGGGCGCTTTCTATTGACCGTGAAATTACCTTATTTTGAATCGGCAGATTATCAGGCAATCCCAAACGATCCATCATATTTTTTAAGCGATCGCCGCCAAATATCCGCATCAAATCGTCTTCCATTGACACAAAAAATTGACTCTCGCCCAGATCGCCCTGCCGGCCGGAACGTCCGCGCAGTTGATTGTCAATCCGACGGGCTTCGTGGCGCTCAGTTCCAATCACAAATAATCCACTCAATTCTTTTACTCGCTTACTCTCTTTCTCCCATTCCTCAATTGAGCGATTATCTTGTCCCAACTTTTCTATCCCAATGTCTTGTTTTGACTTTTGACTTTTGACTTTTGACTTTTGACTTTTGACTTTTGACTTTTGACTTATTGTAGGCGGTGTTCCGCCTAAAATAATATCCACTCCTCTGCCGGCCATATTGGTCGCGACTGTCACTGCGCCGATTCTGCCGGCTTGAGCAATCACTTTTGCTTCCCGCTGATGTTTTTTAGCGTTTAAGATATTATGTTTTATGCCGACGCGCCTTAAAAGCCGAGCCAATTCTTCGTTTTTTTCCACTGAAATTGTGCCAATTAAAATCGGCTGACCCAATTGATGGCGTTTTTTAATTTCATCAATAATCGCGTTGTATTTACTCTCAGTGGTCTTGTAAATTTTGTCTGATTTGTCAACCCGTATCATTTCTCTGTGAGTCGGTACCACCACTACATCAAGTTTGTAAATTTTATAAAATTCCTCGGCTTCGGTCGCGGCAGTCCCGGTCATACCAGACAATTTTTCATACATTCTAAAAAAATTCTGAAAAGAGATCGTCGCCAGTGTATCTGATTCGCGCTGGATATTCACCCCCTCTTTGGCTTCAATCGCCTGATGAAGCCCTTCGCTATAGCGCCTGCCCGGCATCAATCGCCCGGTGAATTCATCAACAATCAAAACCTCGTCGTCTTTCACCACATAATCCTTGTTGCGATGGAATAAAAATTGGGCTTTGAGCGCTTCTTCCAGATGATGAACCAAACGCAAATTTTCCGTATCGTATAAATTTTTAACACTCAGCGCTTGCTCAACTTTTTCAATACCCGCGTCTAAAATCGCGGCGGTGCGCGCTTTTTCGTCCAAAGTAAAATCCTCGTCAATTTTCAAATTTTTGACAATTTGGCTAAATCTTTGATAATCAGCGCTTGACTCAACAGTCGGCGCGCTAATAATCAGCGGAGTGCGCGCCTCGTCAATTAAAATCGAATCAACTTCGTCCACAATCGCAAAATGCAAGTCGCGCTGGGAAATCTGCGACTTGTCCACTGCCATATTATCGCGTAAAAAATCAAAACCAAACTCATTATTCGTGCCATAAGTAATATCTGCTTGATACGCCTCGCTCCGCGAGCAAGGACGCAAGTGATCCCAAGTATGGTCAGAGAATTCGTCGTCATCTTTTTTTTCAACAATTTCTCTGGAAAAAATATACGATTTATCATGTTCAATTGACGAAACAGTCAAACCTAAAAAATCGTAAATTTGTCCCATCCACTGGGCTTGAAATTTTGCCAAAAAATCATTGACAGTGATAAGATGGCTGCCTTTGCTATTGAGCGCGTTCAGATAAAGCGCCAGAGTAGCAGACAAGGTTTTTCCTTCGCCGGTCTTTTGCTCGGCGATTTTTCCTTCGTGAAGCGCGATACCAGCCATAATTTGCACATCATAATGCCGTTGTCCAATGGATCGTTTACTGGCTTCGCGCACTAAGGCAAATGCTTGGGGTAAAATTTCTTCTAACGATTTTCCGTTTTTGATTTGCTCTTTAAATTCCTGGGTTTTTCTAAGAAAATCGCTGTCCGCCAAATTTTCCATTTCTGGCTCTAAAAAATTAATTTGCTCAACGATTTTTTGCAACCGTTTTAGTTCCTTCTGGTTGGCATCGCCAAAAATTGCGCTTAAAAATTTCATAAAAATATAGGCAAGGAAACTCCCGACTTCAGTCGTGGAGATGCTTACATCAACATTATGGCACTTTTACCCGCAAAAATCCAGTTTTTGCATCCGCCTCCGGTTTTTTCTTGCCCGTTTATAGATCTAACCATTAGCAATTACACGACTTAGGCAAAATGTAAATCTCAAATCTCAAAATTAAAATCTCAAAATGCCTGCCCGCCAAAATGAAATCTATTGGCAAAAGAGGAATAATCACCT
>VMGK01000014.1 GCA_007376535.1 Candidatus Berkelbacteria bacterium Licking1014_7
GCGAAGCAAGCATCAAAGGAGCGAGGCGAGGACGAGCGAGGAGCCACGCTGGGGCGACGAGCGTGCCGAGAAGCGATTATCCAAGAAAATATAACATAAGGTAATTTTGCCTAAGTCGTATAATTAGGATTATTCTATCTTCTTAAATCTTTTAATGTTTTGCGACTTGAGATTATATTAATAAATATCTGTTCGCAATAAAAGTCCAATATGTTATGGATGGGCGCAGGATGCTTTTCTTAATTAGATAAATAAAGTATAATGATATTAGTATGAAAAAAGGTTTTACCCCGTTTAGAAATATTCAAACAATTATGGCAAAATTTTTTAAAGTCGGCAGGGTAGATAGCAGATTGAATTTATCTCAAAAGTCAAATAAATTTCTAACGGGGTTTACCTTGCTGGAAATATTATTAGTGGTGGCGATTATATCTATATTATCGGTGGTTATAGTTGTCTCGGTTAATCCTGCCCGTCAGTTTAAGAATTCAAGAAATAGTCAGAGAAAAGCGGATGTTCACAAAATTCTTAACGGAGTGTATAATTATTATGTAGATAATAATGCTTTTCCGAGTACCATAACAACTACTTCCACTGAGATTTGCAAAACCGGAAGTAGCGTGTGCGCTGGATTAGTTGTTTTGGACGATCTCACTGCGACTCAGACCTATTTAATAGAAATTCCGATTGATCCATTAGGTGGTATTAACGAAAATGGCGTTGGCTATAAAATATATAAAAATGCGAACAATCGGATTTTTATAAGCGCCACACGGGCAGAAGATGAGACCATTGAAATATCAATATGAGATTAATTATTGATAATATATTTTTAATAACTGTCAGTGTATTTATGGCTATATTTGGATATTTATGGTATTTTTCCCTTAATTATTTGCCCAAAGCGCGAAACGCGGCAAGATTTATGGCGATCAGCAGTATTATTGACGCAATTTATATTTATGAATATCAAGGCAATGACATTAGTGATTTAATTGGGCGCGAAGAGTCAGAAATTTGCGATTCAAGACAAGGTGAATGCGGTTTAGGCGGTCTAGATATTTCTGCGGTTTATGGTTTCAATGTTAATGCGCCCAGAGATCCTTTTACTAACAATGCGAATGTGGGGAAAACGGGATTTTATATTAAAAAAGAGAATAACGGTCGACTAATGGTAACTGCGCCATTAGCAGAAAAAAACGCAGTTATACAAATAATAAAATAATTTGGAGTTAAAATATGAAAAGATTTCAAAAAGGTTTTACATTGCTTGAAATTTTATTAGTGCTGGCAATTATCGCTATTTTGGCAGCAGTGGTGATTGTGGCAATTAATCCTACCAAACAGTTAAATACGACCAGAGATGCGCAAAGAGCGTCAGATATTTCAACCATTGCCAGCGGTATTGGTTTGGGGATTGTTGACGGGAAAACAAAACCAACAGTTACAGCCACCACCGAAGCCACAGCGCAAGATATTTGCAAAAAAGCTCAAGTATGCACAGGCGGCGTGATTTTGGATACTGTTACCGTTGATTCACTACCACAGGGTGTACCTTTTGATCCAACCGCATCTACGACGACAACGACAGGGTATAAAATCTATACGACCGCTACTGAGTCAGCATATACCATTGTGGCGACGAAATCCGACGGTACCACGATTTCAATTACGAAGTAAAGCATCCGAAGTAAACCCCCAACACCCCGCGTTGAAACACGGGGCTTTCTGGGTGTGGGGGTAAAGAATCCGACTCTTGTAATAATTCTTGTTAGTTAAGTTTCTCAAACAAAGAGTTGTTTACCAGCAACTCTTTGTTTGAGTTAATTTTTATTATAAGAGGGTGTTACAAGAGGGCGACCTGCCCGCTAATACCTGAGCATAGCGATGGCGGGCGGGAGCCCATTACCTCAAGCGTAACAAAGAATGCCAGCCGGATTCTTTATTTCTAATTTGTTTTAATTGGTTTGCAAAATTTTTCGTCTTTCGTTAAAATTGAATTTGATAAGTTTTTAATGCGGGCGTAGTATAGTGGTAATATATCACCCTTCCAAGGTGAAGTCGTGGGTTCGACTCCCATCGCCCGCACCAAATCGGAAATGTCAAATTTTGGGGGTTTGCGCCACCTGCGGCGGCGACCAAATTGTAGGGAATTTTTGCTTCAAATTGCCACTTTCGATTCTGTAAATAATGGTTCGAGCCGATATTTTTGAGAAATGTTAAAATTTCTGGATAATCTCCTGAATTTTTTATTTCATCAGCTTTTTTGAGGTTAAGAACAAATTCTCTGGCTGGTTCGAGCCAAGACGATTCTTTTTGTTCAAAATCTTTTATTTTGTCTTGCAAATCCATTTTTTGATTGATGAGTTTTTGTTTTCGCAAAGTATATTCTTCGGTCGTAATGACTTCGCTCAAATAGACATCGAGCAGTTTTTCGAGTTGTTTTTCAACTTCGCCGAGTTTTATTTTGAGATTTTGAACAGTTGATTTTGCTTGTTCTTTAGCTTCAGTTTCTTCTTTCTCTAGCTCAAACAAAACTTTTTCAGTGTCTTGGCTCGACAAAGAAACTTTTTGTAGATAATTTTTCATTTGCTCGACTAAACTTTCTTCTCGCAAATAATGCTTTTCTTGGCAAAGCCCTTTTTTCTTGGTGCAACGGTAATAGTTGTGTCCTTTTTGTCTCTCGGCGGTAATTGAGCAACCGCAGCTTTTACATTTCATCAGCCCAAGAAAAGCAAAATGGTTTTTTCTAACTTCTTGAACTTTGCCTCGTTTGCCCAAAACTTCCTGGCAAGTATCAAAAAGTTTCTTTGAGATTATCGGTTTATGTTTTCCTTCGTGGATTTCGCTGTTATATTTCATCAGTCCAATATAGAAAATATTTTGTAGAATTTTGTGAATTCCACCGACTCGCAGGTCTTTGTCGTTGTTGCTCTTCAATTTATTTTTTTTGCACCAATTTGCGAGAGAATAAAGTGTCTGATCGCCTTTGGCGTAAAGTTCAAAAAGTTTTCTGACTTTCGGTGCCTTCTTTTCATCAACATCAATCGCTCTGGTTCGCGGGTTGTTGACATAACCGACCGGCGCCCAGCCGGGCCAAACGCCATTTCGTATTTTTTGTCTTAAACCTCTTTTTACATTCTCTCGCAAATTATCTACAAAATATTTTGATTGACCAAACGCAATATTGAGCAAAACAAACCCTGCGGTGTCGGCTCAAACCAGAACGAAGGAAAACGCAGGGATTTTATAAAACCACAATCAACCATGTGGATAATTTTGCCACCATCAACGCTATTTCTCGCCAACCTATCTGGGTGCCAACTCAAAATCCCTTCCGCTCTCCCCTTTTCGATAAATTCCAACATTTGCGCGAATTTCATTCGCCCAGGTTCTTTGGCAGTTTTGGCTTCGCAAAGCGAAGCGACAATTTCAAGTTTTTCTTTTGCGGCAAATTCTTTCAATTCAGTAATTTGGGCTTCAATACTCAACACCTGTCGATCATCTTCTTCGGTACTTTTTCTCGCATAAAGTACATACCTCATAATTTCCTCCTTTATTTATAAAAATTTTCTTTTAATTGATTCAGAATCGAAAGTGGCAATTTGAAGCAAAAATTCCCTACAATTTGGTCGCCGCCGCAGGTGGCGCAAACCCCCAAAATTTGACATTTCCGATTTGGTGCAGGATAATTAGGATAGTTCGAACGCATTTCGCCGCCTGTGGCGGCGAGAACGGTAAGCCCCCAAAATTTGAGCGACTTCGCCGCGAACTTAAAAACTGCCAAATAACCTGATAAAAATATCGGCTCGAACCACATTTTGTAAAAGAAAATTTTTTCATAATTTAATAAAATAAAAGAATATATTTTAATTAAGTGGTCGATTAATGTTAAAATATATAATACAAGTTTGATATAATTACAAAATCTATTTAAAGAAAGGAGAAAATATGACCGAAAAATTTGAAGGCGGTACGCCACCAGAAAATCTTGACCAAGAGAATCCGATTAAATTTTATAATGATCCCCCTGATACTCCTAAAATTACTCACGATGCCAGGCTTAACGAATGGTGGGTAGGCAGTGAAAGGCATTTTTCTACTGAAGTAGAGGCCGAGAAATACCTTAATTCGCGACCTCAACCAAAGCACAAGCAAGAGTTTTCAATAAATGATGGGGCTTTAATGGATATGAATGATGAGGAATTGGGAAAACTTCGTGCAGTTGGTGTTAAAATAGTTGATCATAATAATCTTGGAATGTATTCTTGGCACTATGATATTGATGGTGTACGCTTACGCAGACATTTCCATGACTACGGGAGCGGTGAATCATATGATGAACGGAGATCTGCCGATACACATGAAGCAAGAAGACCTGACATATTTGAAATTCATGGTCCGGAGGGAAAACCATCCGGGGTTTTTGCACGTCTTACTGGAAATCACCTTGAAGTAATACACCTTCCGGAAGCATTGAAGAAAACAATGGACTAATGCCTTGTAAGAATACATGATTCACGCATTTTTGTGATCGGAATTTATCAATCATAATATTAGCTAACTCAGTAGAAAAACTTGAAATTGTCAAAGATCGCGGCGAAGCCGCTCAAATTTTGGGGGCTTACCGTTCTCGCCGCCACAGGCGGCGAAATGCGTTCGAACTATCCTAATTATCCTGCTCCACCTCCACTCGCTCGAAATAGCAATGCGATTATTGTGAATTGAAGCGGGATTTTTTATTTGAAATGTTGGGTGTTTTGTGGTAAAATTTTTCTATGCCCTTGTAGCTCAATGGATAGAGCAACACCCTTCTAAGGTGGAGGTTGCACGTTCGACTCGTGCCAAGGGCAAATATATTTGAATTTTGAATTTGAGCGAAATCCCGCTTGGCGGGATGAAGCGATTATGGCGGTCGTAGCTCAATGGTAGAGCGCCAGTTTGTGGAACTGGTAACGAGGGTTCGATTCCCTTCGATCGCCCCATTATCTGGTCGTAAGTTTTAAATCAATCCCAATATTTAGAGATGCGAGGGGTTGATTTTTTGTTAGGAATGATATAAAATGGCTATTATATAGAACCTTGACAATCGGGAGGAAGCCAATTATGTCAGAGACAAAACTAATTGATGCGACGAAAGAGATATCCCGAGATGAAGCAAATGAACTATTACGAAGAATTTCTGGCGCGCCAGTATCCTTGGCTTTAGTCGATTTGTTTGTCCGCGCCTCTGCGCCCGACACATTAAGAAGGTCAACATCTGATGAACGGTTAGTAAATGAGGTATGTACTCTTTTTTCTGATGCTTTACCGGAAGAAGTTAGGGTCACTGTAATGTTGAAACAGCAAAGAATTGCCAACTCCGATCCGAATCTCGCCCAGGAAATGGGTACTACTTTGAGTTTTTACAAAGGAAAGATAACAGATCTCCCGGTTAATCCAGGGTCTAGTGAGCTGGTTACACTTTATGGGGGACCTCAAAGAATGGGAGTATGGATGTATGGCAGAGGCAATGCCATGACTTATGATATTGTTTTGAGAACGCCATCTCTCGCCGGGCTTTTTCTGCTTAGTCCAGCCGGCAGATGGATTTTGGAAATGCTGGGTCATCTTGCCAAAACGGTTTCCGAATTTCATCTTAAGCAAGAAGAACAACTAATGTTTTATCAGGGGGATACAGAGGAACCTGATCATTAGGCACAATTACCAGTTAGATTCATTGAGCGCTGGAGTTTTATACTTCAAGCGCTTTTTTTGATTTTAGGAAAATTTTTTTTGGTAGCCCCAACGGGATTCGAACCCGTGTTTTCAGATTGAAAATCTGATGTCCTAGACCGGGCTAGACGATAGGGCCATTGCGCAATAATTTGTCAATCAACGAATAATTCTAAGGACCGCCCGGATTTGAACCCAGAACAAATATCTTCCTGCCTGCTATCGCCCATAAGAGCCCGGTGGGGATCGAACCCACGCACAAAGCTTAAGAGGCTTCTGCTCTACCACTGAGCTACGGGCTCAGGCAATGGCGGGCAGGTCTTCTCAAAGTAGATTTTCCGCCAGAGGCGCCCGCCTGCCGGACAGGCAGGGATCTGCCTTTGGCACGACATTACGATGGGCAGGCAAAACCACAGCGTAAAACTTAAAACAATTTTTGATAAAAAATTATTCTAATTGACCTAATTGATCTAATCAATGACCAAGCGCCAATGTCCAATGACTAAAATTTTGATAATTGGGATTTGATTAGAAATTAGGAATTAAAAATTAGAAATTAATTTTATTTTGCCTGCTCAGTTTTGCGAGATGAGTTAATTATAACTTATTGCAGAAAAATGAATTCAAAAATTTTCTGATTTGATTCGCAATGATTTTTGTAATAATTCGTAATTGCGATAACTGACCATCTATCTTTTTTTTCCACTATTATAGAGGTCGTTGAAGAATACGCTTTTGTAGCGTCCCGATATACATCGGGATAGGCGAGACAAGATAAAAATTTTGAAGCATATACAAAGTATACGATGAAAAATTTATTATGAAGTCGCAGCCAAAATTTAATAATTGCAGTAAAAATGGTATTCTTCAACGACCTCTATAATAACTACTCAGTATGATAGTGGCAATATGACAGCAGTACTATAATAATGAAAAATTTTCTTTTCCAAGCAAAGTCAGTTTTGGTGCCCTCGAAGGGATTCGAACCCCCAACAACAGGTCCGAAGCCTGTCATGATATCCATTTCACCACGAGGGCAAATTTTTACCCGCCACATTTGAATATTATATCATCTTGAATTACGAAATTCAAGACGTATCAAAAAACATAAATTAAATCCAGCGCAAAAAAAAAGAAAGGCGCCCGCAGAGAGCGACCTTTCAGTGATTTGGATTTTGATCTAATTCTTTTTTGTTATTAGCTACAGGAATTGAAGCCAAAAAACCTACAATTGATAATAAAATAAATACTATCGAAAAAACAAATGCCATTTTGAGACGAATGCCGAGTATCTCGGTTTTTGTCGTGTCAAATGTTCCTATGGCAAACGCAACCCAAAAAGTCAAACTTAAACCGGAAAGTATCCCAACGAGAGTTTGAATAATGGTTGGCTCGATTTCTGCCTTATGGTAATCGCTGAATACTGCTGGGTCGTAAAACCGCGAATTAATGTTAGTAGTATTCACAAACACAAATATTGAAATAACCATAAGAACGATAAATCCGCTAAGCCAGCTTGCAGCCATGAGGATTGCTACAGAATGAAAACCATGTGCGTTAAATTGGTCAATAAAATTGTCAATCCCGCCAAGAAGACAGAGAAAAGACAGAACATAAAATGCTGATCTCGCAAATCTGCTTCTTGCGTTCCACTTCATCTTCATCTCTCCACCTCCGTGTCGTTTGGCTCGGTTTTTTTACATGATAGATTGCCTAGAAATTCTACTATCGCCATGGCGGCAAATGGAATTAATGCGAAAAATATCAAAAAACCTAAGCCGCTAATCTTATTTCCTTCAGATAATTTAAAGAGTAATTTAAAACATCCAAAAACAAATAAACAAGGCAAAGATATCATTAAACAACAAGGGATGAGATTAGATATTATCTTTTTTATTGTAAACCAATGCCAACAGTAAAAGCGACTGATTGACTTTATACCTTTTCGCATCTCTCTACCTCGTTTTCAATAAACAAATACTTGCATTCAGTATAGACATTTGAGAAACTGATGTCAATAGCAAGTGTCCGACACATTCTATTTGGCGCGAGGCGCTGGACAAAAAGCCAAAAGTTTGCTAAGGTTAAAATGTTTGATAATCAGCACATTGACAAAGCGATTAAGCAAAAACATATAGAGATGAAGCAGGCAGAGACGAAGCAAGCCGCCACAGCGATTTAGAATTTGAATTAGCAGAGAGTGGTGGCGCGATGAAATTAATGTTTTGTTTGTTTATCGCATAGAATCAGAAAATCGTCGCATATTATATTTGAATCCGAATCTACGGCCGAATCTACGAGGAGGAAAAGAGATGCCAGATAGCGAACGACTTTGTTGGCAGGACGAAAATGTGCCGGTATCCTTGATTATTCGGTGCACCGGGTGCGATGCCTGGCTAAGATATGCATTGAGACCACCGTTAAATAATATGTTAGATGCCGTTGAGCAACTGAAAGAATTACAGGAATATGTGCAAGAAAGCGAAACCAAAGCAGAAGAGATGTTTTCTGCTTGGCATTCAAGTTCTCAACCAAGTTCTCAACCAAGTTTTCAACCAGATTCTCAACCTGATTGCCAGTCAGGGTTTACTGTTTTGCTTGATCAGAAACCGATTCGCCAAATTGCAGATTAGAGTTTATTGGCTAACATTGATATGTCAAGACCATTTTACACTTAGGTTTTAGGTATGTGGCGTCGTGAAAAAGGCGCCCTTTTTTTGTCTAATCATTGGACTTCTTCCGCAACAACCTTTTTAGGGTCCCAAATTAGGGCCACCAAATTAGGGCCAGGCCCTACAAAACTACAAAAACAAAACGTTAAAAAAGCAATACGATGTCGTATTGCTTGAGGGAAAAGGAAATTACGAATTCCAATGAGGTGAAGTCATCGCTGCGGGGAGTAATTCATACGGGAACAAACCGGGTCCTACTTCTCGGAAAAAATACCATTTAAGAAAAATCTTTTGGGCTTTCTCTCTTTAACATATTGTTTAGCCAGCGCCGAAGGCGCTGTTCTGGGTTGAGTACTAACTGGTTTTCCATTTTTTTCTCCATTTGAGAAATTGGCGGTAATAATCATTGTTGCTTCGACATCGTGTATTGCGAGCAAGACCTCATATCGAAATAATACAGAATCAAGAAGATCAGGAGTAATATTATCAACTTTGATTTGATCACCTTCAACAGTTATATTTACATCTGGGTTAGTTGAAGATAATTCTCGCGCTTCATCAAGGCATTGGTCCACATTTTCTGGCAGTCCTTCAAGTGACGAAAGACCGATCTCGCATACTGTTGGTTTCATTGTCATTGGTGGTTTCCTCCTGTTGGTTGATGAGATAAGTTGAGTTGCAAGTTCCGTTTTGTGTTGTTAATGTGCTATCTTGTTTAATTCTTCTATAATTCATTTTATTTTATCAAACCCCAATACCTTGTCAAATTTTTGACTTTTTTTGCCAAATGAAATACAATGAAATTGTCAATTAAATTATTAAATTTAACAGCAGATAAAAATTTCAAGATGAAAATTATCGCACGATCAACATCAGACAATCAGGGACAAAACAGATTTTTTGTATCTGCGCGAGGGTTTTATTATGGATTTATTAGTATTTTGGATTGTTGCCTCAGGTATTGTCGGGGTTGGAGCCGGGGCAGTGGGGGGAAACATTGTTCGCAAGCGCTGGATTAGTCAGAAAGAAGAAAAGATCTTGACGCGACAAAAAGAAATCATCTTAAAAGCCAAAGATGAAGCGCTTCAGATACAAGAAAAAGCCAAGGATGAGGAAGAAAAGCGGAGAAAAAATTCAGATGAAATTGAAAATCGTTTGCGCGATCGCGAGATAATGGTTGACAAGCGATTGGACGATTTGGACGCGCAACGGAAGGATTTGGAAAATCGCCGCCGGGACATTAGTAGAATTCGTCGGGAAATTGACGAAATTCGTTCTAAGCATTTAGAGACCTTAGAAAAAGTCGCTGGAATGAAAAAGGACGAGGCGCGGATAGATTTACTCAATCAGGTTGAAAAAGAATACAGCGCGGATTTGGTTAAAAAAATTAAAGAATATAAGCAGGCGCTGAAAGAAGATAGCGAGCGCGAAGCGCGTAAAATTTTATCCACTTCCCTTGAGCGAATTGCTGGCGAATTCACTGCTGAACATACTTCTTACACTGTGGCGCTTCCGTCAGAAGAACTAAAAGGCAGAATTATTGGCAAAGAAGGCAGAAATGTTCAGGCGTTTGAGAAAATGACTGGCGTTGATGTAATTATTGACGACACGCCCGATGTGGTTCAAGTATCTTCTTTTGATCCGGTCCGTCGCTATATTGGAAAATTGACTTTGGAAAAATTGGTGGAAGACGGCAGAATTCAGCCGACTCGCATTGAAGAAGTTTTCAAAAAGACCACTGAAGAAGTTAATAAACAAATTAAAGAAGAAGGCGAGCAAGCGGCGTACGATGCTGGAGTTCCGGGGTTGCATCCGGACTTGATTAAAATTTTAGGTCGGCTAAAATTTCGCACTTCTTATGGTCAAAATCAGTTAAAGCACGGTTTGGAGGTTTCAACGATTGCCGGGATTTTGGCGCAAGAATTAGGCGCAGATGTCAATGTGGCAAAAAAAGCCGGACTTTTACACGACATTGGCAAAGCGATTGATCACGAAGTTGAAGGCGCGCACCATCATATTTCAATGGATATTGCCCGAAAGTATGGTTTGTCTGAGGTGGTGGTGAATGCGATCGGCGCGCATCATGATGACATCGATCCCAAGACAGTTGAGGCGGTTTTAGTGCGCGCGGCAGACGCGATTTCCGGCGCGCGACCGGGCGCCAGACGGGAATCAGTTGAACATTATATGAAACGGTTGACCGAACTGGAAAATGTGACAAATAATTTCAAAGGTGTGGAAAAGTCATTTGCCATCCAAGCCGGTCGCGAAGTGCGAATTTTGGTTAAACCAGAAGAAATTGACGATTTGGCGTCGCTTAAACTTGCCAAAGACATCGCGCAAAAGATTGAACGGGACTTGCAATATCCGGGCACGATCAAGGTAAATGTCATTCGTGAAACCCGGGCGATCGAGTATGCGAAGTAAGGGTCGGATTACAAGAGAGCGCCGCCCATTATTAAATTTTTTGTGCTATATTGATTTTATGAAAAAAGAAAATAATGTGATAGACGAAACATTGCGTCCGCAAGCGCTTGACGAATATATTGGACAGAAAAAAATCAAGCATTCTTTGATGATATATATGCAGGCAGCCAAAGCGCGCCAAGAGCCATTGCCTCATACTTTAGTCCATGGCGGTCCGGGGTTGGGAAAAACCACATTAGCCAATATTATTGCGCGCGAGATGGCGACTGGATTAAAAGTTACTTCTGGTCCAGCAATTGAGCGCACTGGCGATTTGGCGTCAATCCTTACCAATTTACAGCCCGGCGACATTTTGTTTGTAGATGAAATTCATCGGCTTAATCGTAATATTGAGGAAGTGTTATATCCGGCTTTGGAGGACTTTGCGCTTGATTTAGTGGTGGGAAAAGGACCAAGCGCCAAGACCCTGCGACTGGAACTGCCGCCTTTTACTCTTGTGGGCGCGACGACTAAAATTGGTTCGCTTTCATCTCCGCTTCGCGATCGCTTTGGTGTGGTTTATCATTTGGACTTTTACACGCAAGAAGATATTGAACAAATTTTAAAGCGGAGCGCGCGAATTATCAAAATAAAATTGGATGAAGACGCAAAGGCGGAAATTGCCAAAAGAAGTCGGCATACGCCACGGGTGGCAAATCGACTTTTGGCGCGGCTTCGCGATTTTGCGCAAGTGAAAAAACAAAAAAATATTGACAAAATATCTGCCCTACAGGCGCTGGATGTGCTTGAAATTGACGGGCTCGGATTAGATCAAAGCGATCGCCGGATTTTAGAAATTATTGCTACAAAATTTAGCGGTGGTCCAGTTGGTTTGTCAACCATCGCTGCCGCGACTCATGAAGAAAAAGAAACGATTGAAGAAGTGATTGAGCCATATTTGATTCAATTGGGATTTCTGGAGCGAACGCCCAAAGGTCGGCGACTTACCCCGGCCGCTTTTCGCCATCTTGGCTTAACGTCCAAAGGTTTGATATGATATATTAAATCAAAAAGCAAAGAGTAAAAGTTAAATGTCAAAATCCAAATTGTTCCCCCGAAAGCTATCGCAACGGGGATATTTGAGCTTTGGAATTAAAAACCCTGCCCCGTAATCCCGCCAAGGCGGGTGTTCGGGGTCATTTTGATTTTTAATGTTTGATATTTGATTTATTAATATGTTTGATATAATATCAGTTGCAATTTATACTTTATTTTTAATAATTTTTGGGGGTTTGAGTTGGTATTTTACTCAGCGGGTCTTAGATATGCGATTTAAGGGAGATAAAAGCGTTTTAGCGGTAAGAATTTATGCGTTTTCTTTGGTTATAATATTTGCGCTAACATTAATTTTTTTATTGATAAACAATTTAATACCTTGAATTACGAAATTCAAGGTTAAGATAATTTATGCAAGAAGAAAGAAAAGACCTTCACCGGGAGTATTACTTTTCAACGCCAGAGCATGAAATTAAAGGCGAGGAAATCGTTATTTTTAGCCGTCCGCACATTTTATCCTTTCTGCCCACGGTTTTATTTTTGATTGTTTTGGGTCTGGCGCCGCTTTTGTTACTTTTGATTTTGATAATTGTGTCTAATAGCAACGAGAATATTTTTTTGCAAGACAAGCAAATGGTAAATATCTTTATTTTAAGTTCAAGCGCCTACTATTTGGGTTTGGCTTTTTTGTCGCTTAGCGAGTGGATAAATTATTATTACGATGTGTTGATTGTAACACCAAATCATTTAATCGATGTTAATCAAAGAACCATATTTAGTCGTGAAATCAGTCAGTTGCATTTAACGCAAGTTGAAGATGTGCGTTCGCAGATAAAAGGCATTTTTCCAACTTTTTTTGCCTATGGTAATGTAATCGTTCAGACAGCCGGGGCGCTGGAAAATACTTTGATTAAAAATATTCCCAGTCCGCAAAAAGTTTCTTCAAAAATAATGCAACTTCATAGCGGCGCGATCGCGCGCAGAGCGCGACCAGTAGAATTTTCGCCAGTTGATATCGCTAAACTTTTCGCGCAGGGAGAAAAGCAAAATGGCAAATAAAATTGAGGTTAGGGCTAAAAATTTAAGCGAGTTGTTTGAAACAATGACGTTTACATTATTTGAAAATTGTCTGGGAGAAACCGTGACGCAAAAGACAACAGAAGAGCGAGAGATAAAGGTCCACGCAGTGGATGAAAATTCTTTGCTTTATGAATGGCTGAACGCCTTTTTGAAAATTGCTGACGAGCAGGGGTTAGTGCCTCAGGAAATCAATGTCTTAGAAATGAACGATCGGGAGATTGTGGCGCAGGTCAAACTGAAAAAAGAGGAAAAAATTTCTTGTTTTCCATCAGCAATTTCGGCTGATATTTCAATTAAAAAAACTCGTAGTGGATTTTTGGCGCGCGTGCAATGGGAATAAAGAATGCCAGCCGGATTCTTTATCCGTCTGATACTTTAATTCGAACAGGCAGGGAAAAGATAGAGAACGACAGAATTAAAAATCCCTTTACTTGTTTATTGATTGTTTATTGAGTAGTAAAGGGAGAATGGAATTCGCGCTGGAGAGAGAAGGTAAGGTGCATTTTATCAGGATCTTTTTTAAGCAGTGTTGCAATGTATTCCTGATTCTCACTGCCATAGTATACAATTTCGTGAAGATCCTCTTGGTTATTGTGAATGTGCTCGGGAATAAGCGAATGCGGGACAAAGCCCGGGTAGACGATTTCTTGTTGGCTTAAGACCGTTACCACGATGCCTTGTTGGCGACTTGGGTCGGGGTTTTCTCTGGTGCCCTGAATGTAAGATTGAGCGCGGACAATATATTCTACTCCTTCCCGAAAAGATTCATTGAAGTCCTTTGGGGTTTGCCGCTGGATGAATCTAGGTTTTTTTCGCATCTTTCCCACCTCGCTAATCTTTTGCCTGAGCATACGACAAAATTGAATAAAAATCAATAGCCAAGAAATGTTGGATTAATTCTGGTATAATTATGGACAAGACCCATTGCGAAATAAAGAATCCTGCTGGCATTCTTTTTTACGCTAATTGTAATGGGCTGCGCCCTCTTGTAATAAAGAATCCGCAGGAGCGGCATTCTTTTTTACGCTATCCGCCAGCTGGCGGAGTAATGGGATTTTACTGCGCCTCGCTCTTTCTTCTGAAAGGGCGCGCTGGCAGACGAAACACCCCCGCCGATTATTATTTCAGAAATTTTACCGAATCCAGTGGGCAAAGATGAAGACGGAGAATTTATTGAGATTTATAATAATTTTACTGAGGAAATGGACTTGACTGGCTGGAGTTTGGACGATAAAATTGACGCGGGTAGCAGCCCGTATTTTTTAAGCGGAAAAATTTTAGCCCATGAATATCAGGTTTTTTATTATTCAGAGACAAAAATTATTTTAAATAATGATGCTGACGAAGTGAATTTGATCAATCCGCAAGGCGAGATTATTAGTTCTGTAAAATATACTAATGCGCCCGAAGGGAAATCCTGGGGTCTTTTGGCGGATAAATATCAATGGTTGGATAATCTAACGCCCGGGGCAAAGAATACTTCCCCGCCTAAAATTGTTGATTTTCAAGCGAGCCGAAATTTTATTGCGTATAATAAAGACGCGGAGATTGATTTCAAAGTGGAAGCGATCGCTTTTGACGCGCAAATTGAAAAAATTGAAATTTCTCTCCCCTACCCTTTTCCCCAAAAAATTTTAGTCGGAGAGGAATGGCAATATTTAGAAAATCAAATTAATGCGCCGCAAGAAATGCAAATTGAGGTCTTGGTAACAGATAGCGACGATCAAGTTGCGATCGCAAAAATTTCACTATATTTCTATGAAGATTTTAGTTCGATTGTGATGAACGAAATTTATCCTAATCCAGAAAATGGAGAAGAATTTATTGAAATTTTTAATCAATCGTCTTTATCAAAAAATCTGGCTTATTATCAACTTGATGACGGAATGGGCGGCAGTAAACCATTTATATTTTCAAAAGAACAAACTATTCCCGC
Source organism: Candidatus Berkelbacteria bacterium Licking1014_7 (assembly GCA_007376535.1). GTDB lineage: Bacteria > Patescibacteriota > UBA1384 > GWA2-35-9 > CG2-30-39-44 > VMGK01. The sequence continues at coordinate 14,866 of VMGK01000014.1, forward strand.
TTGGGGGTATTTGGTTGGGTATAAAAGTCAAACAAATATCATTCTTAACAATGATACAGACAGCGCGCGCTTCATTGATCCTTTGGGCAAAGTGGTTGCTGAAATTAATTATACTAAAACGGAAAGAGGAAAATCATACAATTTATTTATTGATAATTTTGAAAAAAAATGGTCGTGGAGCGCGCTTAAAACGCCCGGAGCCAAAAATGAAAAAATTGTTTATTCGCAAGCAATTTATATTTCAGAAATTTTGCCAAACCCGATTGGCAAAGACGAAGATGGAGAATTTATTGAAATTTATAATAGTTCAAATTTTATAATTGACTTAAGCGGTTGGGCGTTGGACGATGAAATTGGCGCGGGTAGCAATCAATACATTTTTAAGGATACAATAATTTTGCCGAAATCGTTTTTATACATATTGCGATCGCAAAATAATATCATATTAAATAATGATCGCGACAGTGTTAATTTAATTGATCCAGATGGAAAAGTTGTTTCAAGTATAAATTATAGCGCCACTGGCAAAGAGGGCTGGAGTTATAGTTTGATTTTAGGCAATTTTTTTTGGACTTTGGAGCCGACGCCCGGGAAAGAAAATGTTTTGATACAAATAGAAAAAAAAGCGATCGCAACTGTCAATCCGGCAAATTCAATTTTAAACATTAGTCAATCAGAAGAAAATACTATTATAATCAATGATAGTAGTAAGATTATTACTGAAAAGATTATCGTAGTCAAACAGTCAACCAATAAAATTTTGCAGATTACTGGAGATATTGTTGATTATTTTATTGAACCATTTTTGCCAAAAACCGCTTTTGCAAGCGAGCAGGATAAATCGATTTTGGGCGCGCAAACCCAAAAACACTTTTCAAACTCAAGAAGATTTAGTATAGTGAGATATGTTATTTTATCTTTATTTTTAATTGGAATTATAAATTTATGCAAAAATTTATTGTTTCTAATTCGGCTGACGCGCAAAGAATAGCCAAAAAATTTCAGGCAAAAATTTTAAGAGCGCAATTGATTTTTTTACGAGGTGATCTGGGGAGCGGAAAAACGCATTTTGTCAAATGTTTGGCAAAGGTTTTGGGCATAGAAGAAGTGGTAATTTCTCCGAGTTTTCAGCTTGCCAAGGAGTATAAAATTTCAGTAAAATCGCCAAAGAAAAAATTGGTTCATATTGATCTTTACCGTTTGCCAGAATTAAAATCGTCAATTGATTTTCCAGAATTGTTTGATTATTTAAGCGATCGCAAAAATTTAGTTATTGTTGAATGGGGGGAACGGGCAAAAAATGTGGTGGCGCCAGATTTAATTTTTGAATTTGAAAATCATCAACGGGAGTTTAGTATAAGTTGTTCAAACACAATTGAATTAAATCAAAAAGCAAAGAGTAAAAAGCAAAAACAAATATTAAAATGTAAAAATATTTTTAATTTTTGATATTTGATTTATTTAGAATGAATATCTGTCCGCGATTGTTGAAAGTATGATATACCATAAAAGAGGTATTAAATTATATTAATGACATCTAAAATGAAAATTATTCAAATCAATACTTGTGAAAATCCGGCGTCAATAAAATTAGTGGTAGATGGCAAGGTGGTAAAAAAAATTATTTGGCAACAGGGGAAAGGCAAAGCGGAAAAATTGCTCAAAAATATTGACTTTTTGCTTTCAAAAAATCGACTATCTGTTTTGCGAGTAGACAGTTTTGAGGTAGGCGCGCATTGTGAGGCAGGATCATATACTGGGCACAGAATTGGCGTGGCAGTGGCAAATGCGATTAATTTTGTTTTGGGTAAACCCCCACACCTTTACAGCCGTGCCCCCACCACCAATACATTAGTGTGGGGGCGTGGCTTTCTGCAAAGGTGTGGGGGTAAAAAGGTAAAAATGATTATTCCAACTTATGGCAAGGCGCCCAAGATAACTAAGAAAATTCCTAATTAAATCCCAATTCCCAAATCCCAATCCGAAGTAATGACCATGGTATTGATTTTTTGGCGCAAAAATGTTTTAATATCTATATTGACAATCAGGAGGTGCTAAAATGGAAATAAACCAATGGGTAATCAAGGTTAATCTTAAAGAGCCTAGCTACCAATGCGATGATTTAGAAAAAGAATACTTACATTCTGGGGACAGCGAAAATATGCATCGTTTTCGTATTAAGTTTCCTAAGCCCAATACCCAACGTGATCAATATGTGTCAATGAGGTACTTCTGCTGTTCGGATGGAATTGAGGATGCGGTAGCGCTTCACTTGTATTGTGGCAAGATTGTGTACGGTTGGGTTTGGGAAAAAGTCCCAACAGGACTAGGGCATCCCGTAGATCACGTTGTATATAATGTTCATGAGCTAGCAAACAAATTCCCTGATGCAGTTGCCTTTCTTCGTCAAGAAGGAATTTTGGAAAAAACCTGGCTACAAAAAATCTTAGCATATCTCATCTCAATCTTTGCCAGATAACAGAACAATAAGTTATCTGGTTTTTTAATGTTGCGTAACAAATTTTATTCCAAGACGGGACTTGCCCTGATGATAATTTTTTTCTTCACATTGCTTGCCTAAAAAATTTGGCAAAATTCTAACCTCTAACATCTATCATCCAACCTCTAGTTCCTGAACAATTTGCCCAATCCAAATTGATTATGCTACAATAGTTTTAATGAATTCAAAAGAACAAAAGATTGAGGGCAAGGAGCAGAGCGAACAAAGCCAGCCTCAAAAAGTTATTCGTGTTAAAAAGCCAAAGCCCTGGCAAAGGTTTTTGTTGATTTTTATTATTATTTTGGTTTTGGCGGGTATTGTTTGGTTGGCGCGAGTTTTTAGTTTGGTTTCAAGTATTTCGCAAAGTTCATCAGACAAAACCGGGATTTTTAATTTTCCCTTTTCTCAAAAGTCAGGATTAAAAGGAGAAAATGAAGGAAGAATTAATTTACTGTTTTTTGGTATAGGCGGCGCGACCCACCCCAAAGGTGGCAATTTGACCGATTCAATGATTTTGGTAAGTATTGACACGACCAGCGATCAGAAAAAACTGGCGATGATCAGCATTCCGCGCGACTTGTTGGTCAAAATGCCCAGACCGCTTACTGGCGAGCAAAAGATTAACGCTGTCTATGAGTTGGCGCAGCAGCAAAAAGATAAGACCAAAATGGACGGCGCGCAAGCATTGCAATCTGTGATGCGGGAAATATCAGGTCAGGATATTCATTACTGGGTCAAGATTGATTTTGTGGGTTTTGAAAAATTGATCGACAGTTTGGGCGGAATTACGGTTGATGTTTTGGAAGATATATACGATTCAAGTTTTCCAGCAGATAATTTAGAGGATTACGCGCCGTTTTCTATCAAAGCGGGCGAGCGCAAAATGAATGGCGAGGTGGCTTTGAAATACGCCCGTTCTCGTTATACCACTTCTGATTTTGACAGAAGCAAGCGCCAGCAACAGATTATTACCGCAGTTAAAGACGAGTTTGAAAACAAGGGTTATATTTATCGTCCGGATAAGATTTTAGAAATTATGTCAATTTTAAGCAAGAATTTGAAAACCAATTTTGCGCCGCAGGAAATCAGTCAGGTATATAAAATTATTAAAGATATTCCCGATGACAAGATATATAATTTAGTGCTTGATAATACTATTGATGGTCCGTTCAAGACCGTATCAAACGGCGGCTATTATTTGACTCCCAAGACCGGTAATTGGAAAGAATTGCAAGAAAAAATAAAAGGAGTTTTTAATTTGTCAATCAGCCAAAAGGATCAGGCGAAAATTGAAGTGCAAGATGGAACAAAGGCAAAAATTGCCGCTAAAAAACTGACGCAAGATTTGCAAGCGATTGGTTTTGATGCGGTCCACACCGGCGCCGCTGAAAGGATCTATCCGGTGTCGCAAATTTATGATTTTTCCAATGGAGAAAAGCAGGACACCATCAACTTTCTGCAAAAAAAATTGGCAAGCAATAAATTGTCAACCGGAACTTTATCAATGCTTCAATCAAAAAATTCCCCATCTGTCCATATTCTAATTATAATCGGCGAAGATTATGTTAAAGCAGAAAACAACAACGAATAAGATTAAAAAATATCTGCAATTTTTGTTGTTGGTGTTTTTTGTCGCTAATTTCGCGCTGTTTATTCAGATTGAAACCTTTATTTTATTAAAAGTCGTTCTGACATTTTTGTCAATTTGGTTTTTGGCGCTGTTTTTCAAAAACGATTGGGATTTTTTAATTATTTTAGAAAATTTTTTATTAGCGACAATTCTTTTTTATTTCCTAGACACGGGATTGCTGTCACACGTGTGGGCGTATTTGATTTTTGTGGTTTTAAGTTTGTTTTATTTTTTCGCCATTCATTGGAACAAAAGCGAAATTGATGATTACAAAAAACATATTATTTATATTGGTCTATTGTCGCTATTGATGACAGAGGCATTTGCGTTTTTGAAATTTCTTCCGATTGACAGTAAAAATCGCGCGATTATTTTGGTCTTGATCTTTTGGTATTTTGATCAAATATATTTTTACTATCGCGCCAAGACGATTAATAAAATGATTGTATTTAATCTTACGGCGATTTTTCTGATAATTTTTGTTATAATAATATCAACATTAGAATTGTTGGGAAGATAACCTACTGAAGGTAGGAAATGTCAACTAACACGACTTAGGCAAAGGCGTAAATTTAGTCCTTTTATATTTTCTTGGATAATCGCTTCTCGGCACGCTCCTCGCCCCAGCGGGCTCGTCGCTCGTCCTCGCCTTCCCGATAAATTCCTTTCTGTAAAATAGATTACATTCTATTATTACAGAAGCGTCATTAACGGGACGCGGCGCTCGGGTGCCTCTTTAGCGGATTTTTAAATATTACGATCAAAAAGTTTCAAAATTTGCTAAAAACCGTTCAAGGCGGAATTAAAAAATTTAAAGATAAAAATAAAAATGACTTGATTAAAACGCCCTGGTTTCTAATAATAGTGATTCTGATTATTTATTTGATGGGCACGATTGGCACCGGAGCGGTGATTTATGGATATAAAACAAATTCGCCAACGTCGCGCGCGTTTTTAATTATCTTTCCTTTACCAGCGGTTATTTTTGATTCAAGCGCGGTATCGGTTTCAGAGGTCTTTGAGAGAATGAATTATTCAATAAATTTTAATCGCGCTAACAAACGGGCGGACGAGCCAGAAAAGGATTTGCGAAAAAGGGTAGTTGAGCAGTTGATTGAAGATCGTTTGTATTTACTCGGCGCGTCGCGGATTAATGTCGTGGTTACTTCTGACGAAGTTCAGCAGGCGTTTGATAAAGTGGCGCAGGAAAACGGCGGAGTGGAAGAAGTTAAAAACGCGCTTTTAAGTTTGTATGGAATGAACGAAGCGGGCTTTAAGAAACTTATCAAAGCGCAGGTTTTAAAAGATAAAGTGCGCGACGAGGCATTTGAGCAGGTAAAATTAAAACATATTTTAGTGGCAGACGAGGAAACCGCCAAAAAAGTTATCGCAGAAATTCAGGCAGGCAAGAAATTTGAAGACGCGGCGCGGGAATTTTCTAAAGACGAAACCAGCCGCGATAAGGGTGGAGAAGTTGGCTGGGTAAGGCGCGGTCAATACGACGAAAAATTAGACGAGGTGATTTTTAATATTGAGACGGGAAAATTATCCGAAACTCCGGTTCAGAGCAATTACGGCTGGCAGATTATTTTAGTGGAAGAGAAAAAAGGGAGTATTGCGGTTTCGCTGGAAAAGTGGCTGGAGGATTTGAAAAGCCAAACGCGGGTGTGGCGGCTGTTGAAGTAGATGTTAATCTTTAAAGTATTAAATTTGACAAAATTCAGAATTTCTGATATTCTGAAAATCAGAAAATAATTAAAAAATATGACACAAGTTAGAGTTAGGGAACGAGGGGAGATAACTATTCCTCAAAAAATTAGGGAAAAATATAAAATTGAAGCCAACGATATGATCTATGTCTATCCAATGGGTGATGGCATTTATTTACGCACAAAAGAATCGATTGTTGAGAAAGCGCAAGAAATTGGAGAACAAATGCTAAAAAAAGCCGGATTAACCGTTAAAGATCTGCTCAAAGACTTAGACGATAATGAAGCTTAAGATTTTTTTAGACAGCAATATATTTATCGCTGGGCTAGGATCAAAAATCGGTGCTTCGGCTGAGGTTTTAAAGTTGATCCAATCTGTACATATTGAAACATGTACATCAAAATTAGTGGTTGAAGAAGTTAAGCGGAACTTGACAAGAAAGTTACCTCAATATTTACCGATATATTTTCAAGTATTGTCAAAAACCGGTATCAATATATATTCGAACGCCAGAATAACAAATAATCGCATTTCCAAGACGATACCAAAACATTCTGATGTTATTATTTTTAATACAGCACAAAAATTACATATTGATTATTTTATCACTCTAAACCGTAAGCATTTTCATCAAAAAGAAGTAAAAAAAATTGCCAATTTTAAAATTATCACACCAGCAGAATTCTTAGCAATTTTCCGCAAAAACTTTTTCAAAAATTGATTTTTAAGATAAAATTTGGTAAAATTTCATTGATGGGCGTGTAGCTTAGCTGGTTTAAAGCACCACACTGTCACTGTGGAGATCGCCGGTTCGAATCCGGTCGCGCCCGCCAGTCCGAACAAAATGACAAAATTAGACGCAATAAAAATAGGTAAAAATTACAAAACAGAATTGGAAAAAAATAATATTCCAGTTTCAGCAATGTATTTATTTGGTTCTTTCGCGCGTGGAAAGCAAAGAGAAGGTAGTGATATTGATTTTTGCGTGGTTTCGAATAATTTTGGGAAGAATGATTTTGAAGAAATGGTGGCAATCAATCAAATTGGTAAAAAAGTATCTCCATTTATTGAAGCTTTTCCAGTTTCAGAGAAAGATTTTTTAGATGGCTCAAATCCTATTGGGGTAGAAGCTAAAAAAACCGGAAAAAAGTTCTAACAAAAAATACCGTGCAGGGCGTAGAAAAATAAAACCTTAATATCCAAATCTAATTTTGGTTCCAATATCGTTCACTAAGCCCCGATTTTTAAATCCTAAATCCTAAGCTCTAAATCCTAAACAAATTCCAAAGCTCTAAATTCTAAAACTCCGCCATCCTTGAATTTTGAGTCAGGATATTTTAGTATTAAATAAAGAAAGGAGAAGAATATGGGAGAATTTGGCGAACCAGGGTTTTCACTTAAAAATGAACAAACGCGTAGATGTGCATTAATTGAGCATTACTACCAAGATTTGCTTAACCAATACGGCCATATAAAAGGTGGTAATTTAAAAGAATATTTAGAGTCTTGGAATAATTTTCAAAATTATGAAGAGAAAAATCAACCCAACCAACATGATGTAGTGCACTATGATATTGGAAGGAGATTTAATATTGATGCGCTATTAAATGATGAGGGTAAAATAAGCGAAGAAGAACAGGCGTATATAAGAGATTTTTTTCTGTCAAAAACACTCCCATTTTATAATTCTCTTGAAGCTAACGATGAAGATATCCAGTCTTTCATACAAAATTACCCGAATAAAGAATCAATGGTTAACTCTTTAATATTTTTATACAGAAAAGCGCGCAAACAAATGCTTATTATAGGGCTAATATGGATTTGGGATGAGGTTTTAATAGACAAACACCCCCCTCAAAAAGAGGGACAGAAATATGAGGATTGGTATCGTCATGATTATATACCGGCATTCAAAAGTTGGCGGGAGTTCGTTCTGAATCATAATAATGAATATGGGGAACTTATATCAGTATCAAGCGTCTATACTGATGCCACCACTAATTCTACTCTTTGTGACCCTTTGCGCAAACTAATTAAGAGGGCCACCGAAAACAAGGTTAATTTTGAAATGCCTCAACAAGAGCTACTCGAAGAAGCAAAACATGATTTGGGTGTTGATTTTGGGTTAATGCCAAATTAAAATATTATAACTTCTCTAAACACAGGCTACCCACTTCCAATTTCCAGTTCCAACATCGTTCACTAAGCCCCGCCAGTCGGAATGAATTGACGATAGACTCTTTGATTTTTTTCAAATTCGGTTTATAATAAAATCAAGCAATCTAAGGAGAATAAAATGGTCGAAGAAAAGGAAGACAAAAAGGATCAACCCAAGACTGAACCCAAGGCTGATAAACAGCCAGAAGGCAAAGCCATCGGCAAGATTTCCCACTATTTTGGCAAGCTGGGAGTGGGCATAGTTGAGCTGACAGGCGGACTAAAGGTCGGAGATAAAATCGCCATTTTGGGCGCGACCACCGACATAGAGCAGACGGTTGAGAGCTTGGAGCTTGATCATAAATCGGTGGAAGAAGCCAAGAGCGGTGACGCGATCGGTCTGAAAGTTAAGGATAAAACGAGAGAAGGGGATACGGTCTACAAGCTTTAGGCTTGACATTCCGCGCCCCAAAACTTACTGCCTCTATCGCGTCAAGTGCCGGCGTTTTTTGAGTTCTAAAATTTTTAGCTGGGCAAGCGAACGTTCTAAAATAGCAGTGGCGTCGGCGCTGGAAACAGCGTCGCGCGCCGTTCGGCGCGCAACCAGCGCCTGTTGATGAGCCTCTTTGATTTTTAATTCATTCAAATCTTCCGCCCGATCGGCGCTGTCGGATAATATCCGGACTTTTTTACCGGTAATTTCAGCCAAGCCGCCGCTGACCGCCAAATGATCCAAATTACCGTCTGCCTCCCCTGGCTTATTTCTGATTGAAATGACTCCGGGAGTGAGCTGAGTAATCAGCGGAATATGTCCGGGCAAGACGGCAATTTGCCCGCTGGTGTTCGGCAAGATTATCTCGTACGCTTCCTGTTCAAACATTTTTTTATCTTGAGTAATAAGTTCTAAAATCATATATTTGGAAATTTATTCTGATTATTTGAGCATTCGTAAATTACTAAATACCTATTTCTTCATCCCCTCGGCTATCTTTTTCTGCTGAAAAAGCGCCTCTCGCGCGCCAGTCGCGCTTACGAGAGGGTCTTCAGAAATAGTATTTCGTAATTCACGGTTTAGAGTAAGACACTCCTTACCTGACTTCCTCGATTTTACCCTTCATATAAAACGCATCTTCGCTTTTATCATCGTGCTTGCCCTGCAGGATTTCTTTGAAACTGCGGACTGTGTCCTTAAGCGATACATAAACTCCGCGCCTGCCGGTAAAGTTTTCCGCCACCGCAAAGGGCTGGGAAAGAAATTTTTGGATGCGCCGGGCGCGGCTGACAATCATCTTATCTTCATCAGACAATTCTTCCATGCCCAGAATGACAATAATGTCCTGCAAATCTTTATAGCGCTGCAGGACTTTTTGCACTTCGCGGGCGGTATTGTAATGATCTTCGCCCACAATCTCCGGATCTAAAATGGTGGAATTGGAATCCAGCGGATCAACCGCCGGATAAATTCCCAATTCAGACAATTGACGGGACAAAACTACGGTGGAATCAAGATGGCTAAAAGTGGTGGCTGGCGCGGGATCAGTCAAGTCGTCAGCCGGCACATAGACCGCCTGAATGGAAGTGATAGAACCTTTTTTGGTGGAAGAAACAATAGGGGACAGGTCCCTTTTTCAGAGTAAATTGATAAAAATAATTACCATGTTTCCAAATTTGGTTTTGATGAGGGCTCTGGTATAATAAAAGAAAGAAATAAAAAGCCCTTCGACTCCAAGAGTCGCTCAGGGCAGGGAGGTTAAAATGGAATGGGCTATTTTACTGGGGACGCTCCCGAAACAATCTCGGATTTGCGATAAGAAATATTTAAGCAAATTTGCTAATTCAATTCGCAATGAAAAAAGGATTCTGGTATAAAAAAACAAAAATGCCGACATTAATTTTTGACATTGAGACAATCGGGGAGGATTTTGACCGGTTTGATAAAACCTCGCAAGAAGTTTTGACGAGATGGATTAAACGGGAAACCAACAGTGAAAGCGAATACAAAAAAGAATTAGACCAACTTAAAGATGGTTTGGGATTTTCTCCGCTCACTGGTGAAATTGTGGTGATAGGCGCGTTGGATTACGAAAAGGATAAAGGGGTTGTTTATTTTCAATGTCCTGATAAAAAAATCAGAGAGACCGAAGAAAAAAATATTAAATACAAGCCCGCCACTGAAAAAGAAATGCTGGAAAAATTTTGGCGGGGCGCGCAGGAATATGATACTTTTGTTAGTTTTTACGGCGGATCGTTTGACCTGCCTTTTATTCTGATTAGATCCGCGATTCACAAAATCAGACCGACAAAAAATTTATTGTCACATCGCTATCTAAATAGTCAATGGCAAGGCGCCAAGCATATTGACCTTTTGGATCAATTTACATTTTACGGTTCAGTAAGAAGGCGGCATAGTTTGCATTTGCATTGTCGCGCGTTTGGCATAAAAAGTCCCAAAGCGCAAGGTATAAGCGGCGAGAATATCAAAGAATATTTTCAGACAAAAAAATATTTGGAAATTGCCCGCTATAATGCCGGCGATCTTTTTGCCACTAAAAAATTATACGAATATTGGAGAGATTATTTGATGTCTTGATTATAACCTTGAATTACGTAACTCAAGGTTTCAATTAAGAAACCGATAAAGAATTTTCGGTTGCACTACTGTTTTGTGCTATAATGAGAAAATGTCAGATGTAAAAAAGAAAAGATTTTGGGTGGGGTTGGTGGGCGTGATTGTTTTAGCAATTGCTATTGTATCTGGCGCGTTTTATCGGGAAATTTTTTTAAGTCGGGCAGGCGGAACAAGTTCTCAAAAAATTTTTGTTGAAATTGATTCAGGTCAAAGCACTCGGCAAATCGCGCAGACACTCAAAGAGAAAGATATTATTTCGAGACGAAATGTTTTTTTGCTTTATGTAAAACTTAAACGGTCGCCGTTACGCGCCGGACTTTATTATTTTTCTTCGTCGCAGACGATCGCGCAAATTGCAAAAATTTTACAAAAAGGCGAGGTGTCTGAAAATTCTATTACAATTCCCGAGGGTTGGCGGAGGGAGCAAATTGCTCAATATTTAAGCGATCGCAAAATAACAACGTCCGATGATTTTTTAAGCGCGAGCGAAGGCAGGGAGGGTTATCTTTTTCCAGATACCTATCGTTTGGCAGTCAGCGCGACAGCCGAACAAATTGTCGAAAAAATGACAGAAAATTTTGCCAAAAGAATTGAAGGACTAAATATTTTACGTAATGATTTGATCTTGGCGTCAATTATTGAACGAGAAGCCAAGCGCGACGACGAGCGGCTGAAAATCGCCGGAGTGTATAAAAATCGTTTGGCGCTGGGAATGAAACTTGAAGCCGACCCCACCGTCCAGTATGCCAGGGATAATGAAAAATCCAAAAGCGATTCTCAAAATTATTCCTGGTGGCAGATAATCACCAGGTCTGATTATTTGAGCGAGCCATCCAATTTTAATACTTATTTGCATTCAGGATTGCCGCCCGCGCCGATTTGTAGCCCGGGGTTAAAAAGTATTCAAGCCGTTAAAAATCCTGAAAAACACAACTACTATTATTTTTTTCATTTGAAAGATGGTACTGCGATATTTTCTAAGACCCTGAGTGAACATAATGAAAATCTCGCCAAGTATGTTTCCGAGAGATAATTTTTTGACATTTTCAGTTTTTTGTTCTATGACTTATAAAGGGGATTAACCCGCATTTTCAAATATTCCATATCAATTTTCAATGACACAATTTTCAAACATTCCTGTTTGTTACATTGAAACATTGTAAATTCAATGTAAATTGAGAATTGTAAATTGAAAATTCAATGTGGCGCTCAACAAACGTACCAAGCAAATTTTAGCGATCGGAAAAGAGGCGCAGAGAATGGTTGGCAAAACGCCCAGTTATATTGTGGCAATGCGACCCTTAGTAGATGGCGTGGTGTCGGATTTTGAAATTACTCAGGAAATGCTGAGATTTTTTATTACCAAAGTGCATCGGGAGAAATTCACATTATTTCCGCGACCGCGCGTGCTCATCGGTATTCCGTATGGCGTCACCGAAGTTGAACGGCGGGCGGTTGAAGAAGTGACGATCAATGCCGGCAGTCGCGAAGTATATTTGATAGAAGAGCCGATTGCCGCGGCCATCGGCGCAAAATTGCCGATTCAAGAACCGGGCGGGTCATTTATCGTGGATATTGGCGGCGGCACGACTGAAGTGGCGGTAATTTCGTTAGGCGGGATTGTTACCAGTCGGAGCGTGCGCGTGGCAGGCGACGAAATGAATCAGGATATAATCAATTGGGCGCGAGACAAACACAATCTTTTGTTAGGAGAAAGAACGGCGGAAGAAATTAAAATTGAGTTTGGTTCCGCCCTGCCTCTCAAAAAAGATAAAGACATTAAGAACACGGTAAAAATGCGTGGCAGAGATTTGGTTTTGGGCTTGCCCAAAGAAATTGAAGTGCCGCAACTTGAAATATACGAAGCGCTAAAAAAATCGGTTAAAATAATTGTTTCGGCTGTCAAGGATACTATTGAGGAGACACCGCCTGAGTTAGTGGCTGACATTATGGAGAGAGGAATATATTTGACAGGCGGCGGCGCTTATCTTAAGGGCTTGGATAAATTATTATTTCAGGCAACCAAAACCAAAATAATAGTGGTTGACGATCCGCTTACCGCTGTGGTGCGCGGCGGCGGAATGGTATTGGAGGACTTAGATAATTTATCCGAAATTCTACTGCCGAGCGAGTTTAGTAAATAAAGAATGCCGCTCATGCGGATTCTTTATTTGTCTGATGATGGGCTTATTCGTCCCCTTATTTATATGTCTAAATATAAAATTTCTTTTGGTTTTGTTTTGTTGGCGATTTTTGGTCTTGTTTCTAATGAATTTCATTTTTTTAGAAATACCGTGGTCTTGACTCGGCAAATTTTGTCGCCATTTTCAACGCGCGCCATTAGTCGTTCGCAATCACTTCCTAATTTTTTTAACAACATTTTGGAAATTGGAAAATTAATTAACGAGAACGAAAAATTAAAAAATGAAAATTATGATTTATTGGGAGAAGTGGCTCGCCTCAAAGAAGTGGAAAAAGAAAATCAAACATTGAAGCAAGAAATGCAAATTAAAATAGATCCTCACGGTCGCGGTTTGATAGTGGCTAAAATTGTGGCGAAAAGTCCGTCAAGTTTTAATCAAACAATCTTTTTAAGCGCGGGCGAAAAGCAGGGCGTGAAAGTTAATGATCCAGTCATCGGGCGATCGCATTTAATTGGTAAAATTGAAAAAGTAAATCAGAATTCATCACAAGCGATTTTAATCAATAATCATCGATTTTTAATGCCAGTAATTTTGTCGGAAAGTCGCGCGTTGGGTTTAATGCGGGGCGGGCTGGATGGCGTGGTGGTTGAACAAATTCCCGCTGATCAGGAAATTAACATTGGCGAACAGATTATTACTTCAGGAATAAGCGAGGATTTTCCGTATAGTTTTTTAGTTGGATCAGTGGCTGAGAAAATTTCCGGCGATTCGGAAATTTCTCAAACTGTTTTGGTGAGCCAGCCCATTAAAATTAATGAATTGGAAACCGTCTTTGTTTTAGGAGAAAAATGAAGCAAATTATTATTTTATTATTGGCGTTTGTCGCGATTATGACGCAGGTGTCAGTATTTTCTCGTTTGAGTATTTTGAGCAATATTAATATTTTTCTTTTGACAATGATATTTTTGATTTTCTTAAAAAAAGAAAATCAAGCACTGTGGTGGGCGGGTTTTGGCGGAGTTTTTTTAGACATTTTTTCCGGGCTTCGTTTTGGTATTTATACTTTAATTATGATTTGTCTTTGGTGGCTGGCGATGATTTTAAGAAATAAATATTTTAGTCAAAATCTTTTATCAATTATTTGGATAATATTTTTAGCGCAAATAATTTTTTCTGTACCGACTTTTATTTTAGATATATCGTGGTGGGTATTTTTAGAAACGATTTTTGTGAACATTGCGATCGCAATATTATTGTATTTAATTTTTTCAAAAAAAATTAACCAATAATTCAATTTGTATAAGTTACGTAACTCGTATAATTTTCGGCTTGTCAATTGTCTCAAAGTAATCTATTTCTATTTTTGAGGTATAATTGATTTTCAGCACGCTCGTCGCCCCAGCGTGGCTCCTCGCTCGTCCTCGCCTCGCTCCTTTGATGCTTGCTTCGCAAGATCAAAGACCTGCCCGCTCGGCTGTGGATGGCTTCAAATCAACAATACCTCAAAAAGTTAAAATATATTTATAATACGATTTACTATGAGTCAACTGACTTCACCTCAAATTATTTTATTTAAACAAATTAACCAATGAAAATTTTTGTTGATTCTCAGACCAACTTAAAAGTGAACATTAAAGAGCGGGCGGATTTTTCTTTTATCTTAAAAGATAAAGGAAAGATGGATATTCGGGATCAAAGCAATAATAAAATTAATTTGCTTTTGGCGCTTTGCGTGATTATATTTGGCGCGTTTTTTTTTCGTCTGACAAATTTGCAAATTGCGCAAGGTTCTCAAAATCTTTATATGGCGGAAGGCAATCGAGTAAGATTGCAAAGAATTTTAGCGCCTCGGGGATTAGTGCTGGATAAAAACGGAATTGGTCTTACAAAAAATATTATTCGTTATGATTTGGAAGTAATTTCCGGACTTCTTCCCGAGAAGATTGATGATAGACAAAAGGTCTTTGATGAGGTTTCTCGCATTGCCGGTCAAGATTTTTCCGACAAATTAAAACCCAATGTGCCTTCAGAGTTTGATCCAATTGTCTTAAAAGAAGACATTCCGCATCAGCAGGCAATCAAGTGGCAAGTGGAATCAGATGGTTTGTCTGGCGTAAAAATAGTTCAAAAGCCGCTTAGACAATACGAGCATGGCTTTGCCTTGTCGCATATTTTGGGTTATATCGGAAAAATTTCCAAAGATGAGTATCAAAAAAATAAGGATTATTTTTTTGATGACTGGATTGGCAAGACGGGCTTGGAAAATATTTATGAAAAGCAATTGCGCGGTAAAGACGGTTTTAGAAAAGTTGAAGTGAACGCATTAGGCAGATTACAAAGATTAATTGGTGAAGTCCAGCCAGCAAAAGGCAATGACATTAAACTTTTTTTGGATTTAAATTTGCAAAAAAAGACGTATGAGGCATTACAAAAAAAAGTTGAGGAAAGCGGAAATGGAAAAGGCGCTGCGATCGCAATGAATCCGCAAAATGGCGGTATTATTGCAATGGTTTCTTTGCCTGATTATGACAATAATGTTTTTGTGCGATCGCAAAAAAATGATGAAGTGTATAAACTTTTTTCCGATGTCAATACGCCGCTTGTCAATCGCGCGATTGCTGGCGTGTACCCGATTGGTTCGACAATTAAGCCATTGGTAGCATCAATCGCTTTGCAAAATAATGTGGTAAATGAAAATTATCGGGTGGATACGCCACCAGAAATTTCTATTGGCGATTTTCATTTTCCCGATTGGAAAGATCATGGTTTGACTGATATTCGGCGCGCGATCGCTGAATCAAATAATATTTTTTTCTATATGTTGGGCGGTGGTTGGGCTTACATAAAAGGGCTGGGGGTGGATAGGTTGTCTCGCGGTTTGCAGGAATTTGGATTGGACGAATTAACCGGCATTGATTTGGTTGGCGAGCAAAAAGGATTAGTGCCAAACGCCGAGTGGAAGAAAAAAGTAAAAGGCGAAAGATGGTATTTGGGCGATACCTATCATTTGAGTATTGGTCAGGGGGACTTGCTGGCAACGCCGATGCAGCTGCTTTCAGCGATCGCTTCAATTGCAAATTTAGGCAAACAATACGAGCCGCGTCTGGTTGACGATGGAAAGGTAAAAATCAAAAAGCAGGGTTTTATTGACAAAAAAAATTTGCAAATTGTAAAAGAGGGTATGGCGCAGGCGGTTGAGTATGGGTCAGCGCGCGCTTTGCAGGGGATAAAAGACAGTCAGGGACAGGAGGTCCAAATTGGCGCCAAAACTGGCACTGCCCAGACAGGCGACAAAGATAAAACTCACGGCTGGCTCACTGCGTTTGCGCCGTTTGACAATCCGGAAATTGCGGTAATCGTGTTGGTGGAAGAAGGCGGCGAGGGTTATCAATCCGCTCTGCCAGCGGCGCGCGATATTTTGCAGGAATATTTTAGGACTAAGAATTAAAATTACTAATTTCCCCGAACTCGCTTCCTGCCCGCTCGTGCCTCGCAGAGGCAGGCGGGCGCGAAACCGGGCAGGCAGATTTGTTACCGATGTGCCCTGCCTGGACACCTCGTAGCCCCTGAAAGTGTACATTTACGAAATGGGATTTTTAACAGGTTGGGGCTGTTTGAAATTGGTTATTTGATTTTTGATTTATTTTATCCAATTGGGTTCTAAGTAATTAAGGACCTATAAACTTGATTTAATTTTTATAAAATGTTATGCTTTCGTAAACCCCCACGTCCTAACGGGTGTGGCATTGGCTGTTTCTCGCTTTGCGAGCTTCCAAGATCCCATTCATCCATAACAGGACGGATGCGACCTTCTGGGTGTGGGGGTAAATTATCGTTGTAAAATATTACATCAACAATGGAAAAACAACATTTGGATTACATAACAATCCGCGGTGCACGGGTGAATAATTTAAAAAATATCAACTGTAAAATTCCGCGCGACAAACTAACAGTCATTACTGGTCTCTCGGGTTCGGGAAAATCATCATTGGCATTTGACACAATTTTTGCCGAAGGGCAGAGGCGCTATGTCCAGTCAATGTCATCTTATGCCAGACAATTTTTAGGCACGATGGAAAAACCAGATGTTGACGAAATAAAGGGCTTATCCCCGGCGCTTTCAATTGACCAAAAGACCTCTGCTCGTTCTCCTCGTTCAACTGTTGGTACTATGAGCGAAATTTACGACTATTTACGATTAATGTTCATGCATATTGGTATTTTCCGTTGCGATTGCCCAAGTAAGCAAAAAATTTTTTCTAGTAAAAACAAAAATGCCACTGTTCAAAAATGCCACCAATGTCAACAGATTTTTACCAGACCCACTATGTCCTCTTTTTCTTTCAACAGCCCGGAAGGAGCGTGCCTTGAATGTCAGGGCTTGGGCGTAAAATTAGAAATTGATCCTAACTTAGTTATTCCGAACACAAAACTTACCTTAAATGAAGGCGCTGTCCGTCCTTGGCAAAGAATGCTTTCTGGTTGGCAATGGCAGAAAAAAGAAATGCAAAATTTTAGTAAAGACAACAAATTTTCTTTTAACACCCCGATAAATAAACTTTCCCCCAGAATCATTAAATCAATTATTTTTGGCGACGAAAACACCAACTTTTTAGGCATCTTGTCAATGATTAAAAAAAAATATCGTGAGACCAATTCTGAATACACCAAAAAAGAAATTGAAAAGTATATGATTAAAAAAATCTGTCCGATTTGCCAGGGCGCGCGACTTAAAAAAGAAACTCTAATGGTAAAAATTAAAAATAAAAATATTTACCAGTATTGCCAAATGGATCTTGAAAAACTACTCATAGAAATCCGGATGTTAACTTACGCAAAAATTTTATCGCCAGAAGAATGTGAAATCATCAAGCCAATTTTAGATGAAATTGAAAAAAGAATCCAGTTTATGATTGATGTTGGTCTGTCCTATCTCGCGCTTGAGCGAAATTCCGACACATTGGCAGGCGGAGAAGCGCAAAGAATTCGGCTGGCCACTCAACTGGGCTCCGGACTAATGGGTGTCATATATATCTTAGACGAACCGACAATTGGACTGCACCCCAAAGATCAACAACAACTCATAAACGCGCTCATCACCCTACGCGATCTTGGCAACACTATCATTGTAGTTGAACACGAATCATCAATCATAAAAAAAGCGGATTACATTTTAGATATCGGACCAGGCGCTGGTAAATACGGCGGAGAAATCGTCGCGCAGGGAAATCTTTCTCAAATCATTTCAAGTCCGAAATCCCTTACTGGCAAATACTTATCAGGTAAAGTAAAGGTCTCAATTAAAAAGACCTATCAGCCCGATTTTAAGGACTTCATCACGATTGAAAAAGCAGCGCAATTTAATCTCAAAAATATCACTGTCAAAATTCCGCTTTCTGCTTTTACTTGCGTTTCAGGCGTTTCAGGATCAGGTAAATCAACACTGATTAACAATATACTTGTAAGGCATTTAAAAAAACTTTTTTATCAAGCCAAAACAGAGCCGGGAAAGTTTGCTAAAATCAGCGGGGCGGATAAAATTAATAAAATCATCAATATCAATCAAGCGCCTATCGGTAGAAATGTCAGGTCAAATCCCGCCACTTATACCGGACTCTTTACTCTGTTGAGGGGGCTTTTTGCTAATCAAGAAAGCGCTAAGATAAAAAGATTTTTGCCCGCTCATTTTAGTTTTAACTTGAAATTGGGTCGTTGCGAACATTGCCGCGGCGACGGGGTCTTAAAATTTGAAATGCACTTTATGCCTGATGTTTTTATTATGTGCAGCAAATGTCATGGTAAACGATACAAAGACGAAATCCTCAACATAAAATATCAGGGAAAACATATTTTTGATGTATTAAATTTATCAGTAAATGAAGCGATAAACTTTTTTAAAAATGAAAAACAAATAGTGACGAAATTATTGGTTTTGCAAAAAGTCGGCTTGGGCTATATAAAATTAGGACAAAACGCCACTGACTTGTCAGGAGGCGAGGCGCAAAGGGTAAAACTCGCGTCCGAACTGTCAAGAAGCTCAACCGGCAAAACGGTTTATGTTTTAGACGAACCAACCTCAGGACTTCATTTTGACGATATCAAAAAATTGTTGGCTGTGCTTTTAGAATTAATTAAAAATGGCAACACCGTCATTGTGGTTGAGCACAATTTAGATGTTATCAAAAACGCCGACTGGATAATTGATCTTGGTCCTGACGGCGGAGAAAAAGGCGGACGGTTGATTTTTCAAGGAACGGCTGACAAAATAACAAAATGTCAAAAATCCTATACCGGAAGTTTTTTAAAAAATACTAGACTTCTCCCGGAATAATTTTTCGTAGCGAAACATAAAGCATTTTGAGCGAAAATTGTGAAGAACGAGGAAAGGTATATGGAATATCCATTGACGAGCTATGAACAATTTGCAGCCAAAATTGTTATGTTGTAGTAGAAAAGGTTATTGCGGAAGAAGTCTAATATGTAGCGATTTGCAGGACAATATCAATGTCTGAAATTTTTTTGATTTTGAGTAACCGGTAAGCCGGGTTCTGTTTTGGACCACTATCTATCTCAAGAGCCTGTTTAATAACTACATCCGATAGCTACGAATGGCTCATCTTGGCTGCAAAATGCGAATTACTCGTCAAGGTAGCTTGGGCTATCTTTCCTCGCAATTCACATTTTTCCTGCCCGCAATGCTTCGCATAGCGTTGCAGGCGGGCGCCTAAAATAATCTCATTCTCCCTGCCTGGCTGGCAGGCAGGGCTTCAGGAGCAGTGATTAAACAGGCTCTAAGCGTTGGAACTTGGTATTTTCTGGCGAGCATCCATTAAACAAAATACCAAGTCAGTCCAACTTGCGCCAGTATATGTTTGCACTGATGCCGATTACCCGACAAAAGGGTAAAAATTTACCGTTTCGCCATCACGAAGATGTTTGTTTTCTGTTGCACTTGATCTAAGGTCGCCCTTGCCTGGCTTGCGCCAGGATACCTGCTCGTGGCGCCCGGACTTTCCTCCCCCGCCAAAGCGAAGGCAGTGGTCTCGATTACTCAAAATCATCTAAATTGTATCAAGTATATATGAAAATGTCAAGAGACGATGTTCCATCGGCTCGCAGACCCCGTGGCAAGGCACTGCCATTAGGGTGCGGGATTCGTTTGGCAATAAGGTGTCTATATACGGGGTCAAATTTGTTTTTTTGATAAATTTATGTTTTAATACGAATATCAGTTGGGTGGACGCGAATCTTTGAAAAATTTATTTAAGAATAATATTCCCGGTTCGTCTAATGGCAGGACGTCAGGTTTTGGTCCTGAAAATCGGGGTTCGAGTCCCTGACCGGGAACCAAATTGTAATTATTCTCAATTAAATTTTTCCAGTATGAATTAAAATGTAAATAATTAAATATTTTTAACCTTGAATTACGAAATTCAAGGTTTTAAAGAAAGGAAATTTATGAACGGAAAAGAACCGATTTCAGACAATGAAGCGATTTCAGACAATGAAGCGATTCAAATAAGAAACGAATCTATTAAAAAATTAGTGCTTGGGGAACTCAAAGAAGATGGTATTGAAATGACTGATAGCGAATGGAAAGAATTTTTGCTTGGTTATAAAGATCAGGCACTTATGGGATATAGCGAGGAAGAAGTTGCTGAAATGTCGCCAGAAGAAATAGAAGAAACAATGCATAATTGTGTATATTTTCAATATGTTGTTGTTGAGAAAGGCGATATATTGAGTTATTTTGAAAAAAGGAGTAAAAAATGACTATTGAAGAAAATGGCGCAAACAGGGAAACACAAAAAGAACAACAACTAAGCCCACAAGATATTGATAGAGAGGCGCAGTTAGCTATGGACAGTTACGAAAATTTTTTGCGATCGCTAAAAAATGCCACACTGATACTTCAAACAAAATATGATTCGGCGCCGGCAATAGAAAAATTAGAACAAGGTACAGACGAACTAGAAACAGTGTTCAATGAACTTAAAATAGAAATCTCTGAGCATAAAAAACAAAATCAACCAGAAGAGAATAACGAAGAATCAATTAAACAATATCGCCAAGAAATTTTTTCAAAAATTGCCCACAAGATAAATAATGCTTTAACCGGAATTTATGGTTATATTGAATTGGCTCAAATGCAGTTTCCCGATGATGAAACAATAAAACAGATTTATGCCGAAAGAACAAAACTTTTTATTTACCAACCATTTTCTCTGAAGAGAACTTAAAATAATCTGCGATCGCATTTTTTAACGCGCGATCGCCCAAAACCGAGCAATGAACTTTTTTTATCGGCAAGTCGCCTAATCGATCTAAAATATCAGTCGGAGTGATTTTAAGCGCGTCGTTAATTTTCATACCGCCATTTTCAAGCAACATTTCTGACAGTATTGATGTTGATGCGATCGCGCTGGCGCAGCCATAAGTTTTCCAGCCAAAACGGTTAATTTTTTGCGATCGCTTATCAACAAAAATCCAGTTTCTCATCACATCGCCGCACGCCGCAGATCCGCTTTCGCCATAACCATTAAATTTCCAACGGGGTGAATCGCCTCTGATGAAATTTTTGGGATGAAAAAAATGCTTCTTGACTGTTTCAGAATATACCCACCCTTGACTATTTTTGACAATATCGTATTTCATAAAAATTCTGTAATCGCGCTGATTTGTTTTAATTTTTTATATACTTTTTCTAATGATATCAAAAAATAATCTAAGTCTTTTTTGGTGGTGGAGCGTCCCATCGTAATCCGAATTGACGAATGCGCCAATTCGTCAGAAATTCCCAGCGCTGTCAAAACATGCGACGGTTTTAAATCGCTTGACGCGCAGGCAGATCCAGTTGCCACCATCACGGCTTCTTCATCTAACATTAATGAAAGCGCTTCGCCCTCAACTGCCGGAACCGATATATTGACATTAGCCGCAATCCTTTTTTTCTCGTCGCCGTTTAAGATAATATTCGGAAATTTTTGTCGCAATTTTTTCATCAAATAATTTTGCAATTTCGCCAATCGTTTATTTTCTTTTTCTCTTAAATTTTCTACCAGTTCAATCGCCTTAGCCAGCCCAACATAAAGCGCCACTGGCTGAGTGCCTGGTCTCAAACCGAGTTCTTGATCGCCGCCAAAAAAAAGCGGCGCCAGCGGCGTCTTTTGACGAACAAATAAAATTCCCGCGCCTTTTGGTCCGTAAATTTTTGAACCATTTAAGGAAAGTAAATCGGCTGTAATTTTTTTGAAATCAATTTTAATATAAAGACCGGCTTGGCAGGCATCGGTATGAAAATAAATTTTTTTCTGGGCGCGCGCAATTCTTTGCTGATTAATTCTTTCAAGCATGCGGGAAATTTTTTTAATCGGTTGGATCGTGCCAATTTCATTATTCACCCACATTACTGAAATTAGAAATGTTTTGTCGCAAATGGCGTCTTTAATTTTTTGCGGATCTATAATCCCATTTTTTTCTGGTTTGACAATTGTAAGATCAAATCCCTGCCTTTTTAAGTAATTCGCGCTATTCAGTACGGCGTGATGCTCAATAGCGGAAATAATAATATGACCTTGGGGAAAATTGCGCGCCAATCCTTGAAGCGCGAGGTTGCACGATTCAGTGCCGCCAGAAGTAAAAATTATTTCTTCACTCAGACAATTTAAATTTTTAGCGATTGAATCGCGGGACTTTTCTAAGGCGGAAAATGCCTGCCTGCCGATCTCATATAGATTAGACGGATTGCCAAAAATATCAGTCCAATACGGCGCCATCGCTTTTACAACTTGCGGATCAACCGATGTGGTTGAGGCAAAATCAAGGTATATATTAAACATTTAATGGTTTTAATGAACCCAGACCTAATTTGGTTAAAATTTCAGCCGACTTTGGGGTAATCATTTACCTCCTTTACAAAATTGACAAATGAAACTTTTACCTTGTTCTAAATCAGTTAAATTGATAATCGCCACTTTGGGTTGGCTATAGCGCAAAACCTTGTAAAACACTCCGCCTTTTTCAACTTTTTTGATAATTTGAGAGATATTGCTTTGGCAAAAATAGGTGGAAACAATTTCCTCTTTGATGGGCAAATTTTTTGATTTAGATAATTTTGAATTTTTGTTAATCATTATTTTATTTCAACGAGCGAGGAGCGCGTGGACGATTATCAATGTTTGAAAATTGAAACATTGAAAATTGATATGGAATATTTGAATCCGCCACTGGCGGAGCGGTTTAATCCCCTTTATAATAAAATGTTATATAACTTTTGTCAAGTAAAAATTTTAATGTGTCAGCGCAATATAGTAATGTCACATTAATTGCAAAATAGAAATGTCACATTCTTTCCACTAAGATAAAGAAAAAATAACTTAGTTGGGAGGATAA
>VMGK01000015.1 GCA_007376535.1 Candidatus Berkelbacteria bacterium Licking1014_7
TCTGTAAAATAGATTACATTCTATTATTACAGAAGCGTCATTAACGGGACGCGGCGCTCGGGTGCCTGCCCCGTGGCGAACAAAGTGAGCTTTACGGGGTGGATGGCGTCGAAGTCAATTAGACGGCGAAAATATATTAAAATTGTTAAAAGCGCGTAAGTCGTGTAATTATGAATTAAACAAAATCATCATTTTAATTATACCACGAATTTATTATACCACAAAGAAATTAATACCACGAATTTGTTAAATTAAGACCCTTAAATCAAGACCCGATCTTAAATACCCGACCTTGGGAAGGGTGAGTTTGAAAAAACGGCATATATCAGGGCATATACCAGATTAAATATCTATTAAGTAGGGTTTAAGTTTCTCGATCTCTCCGGCTAAAATAGGCGACTCAACGAAATTTCGGTAACTTAATCTTTCTATTGTCCGAGAAAAATAATCGGAAATAAATTTAGTATTAACCCAAGTTTTTTTTCTTAAATCAAGATAAAACAGGTAACTGCTCCAAGGATATTTCCGGATAAAACTGACAAACTCGGCCGGCTTTCTTTCTATAGAGGCAATCAATTCTGCAGGGTTTTGATGAATGTATCTGGAAAGATGAAGCAAATATTCTTCTTTATCAATTAACTTGGCTTTAAATCTTCCTTGAAAAATCGGACCGACATTCTCGTATTTCAGATTAAAATACATTGCATAACTTACGCCTAATTTTTGCATAAATTGAGAAATTGAGCCGTCTATCTTCTCTAAAACTAAAAAATGGAAGTGATTGGGTATTAAACAAAAACAGAAGAATTCCACTCCGAATTCTTGAGAATAAAGTTGCATCTTTTCTAAAAATCTTAAAAAATCGTTCTTCTCTTTAAACAACTCTCTCTTTCCCACTCCCCGATTGTACAAATGATAATACTGTCCGGAAGTAAATGGGGTTTGACGATATGGCATATCTATCCTTTTTTTTCAGTTTACCAAAGCGAAGAACGGGTTGTCAAGGTCGGGTCTTGAGTGTTTTTTCTTGAGTGTTTTTTTAATGCCGGTTGCCAAATCCACTTTTGGCGACCAGCCCAATTTCTTTTTCGCCAAATCCCAGTTTTGGCTGGCGCGCCTGATTTCTCCTTTAATTGCCGGGCTGTAAATCGGTTTTCCAGTAAAACCAATTTCAGCCGCAATCATTTTGTAAATCTGATTGACACTCGTTTGCTGGGCGGTTCCTAAATTTATTTTCTGATTCCGGGCGCGCGTCAATGCCAAAACATTCGCCTGCGCCACGTCGGCGACGAATAGATAATCGCGCGTTTGCCTGCCGTCGCCAAAAATTTTCGGACTCTGATTTGCCAGCATCAATCCGATAAAAATCGCCACCACTCCGGCTTCACCTTGGGGATTTTGCCGTGGAC
The DNA here is from genome assembly GCA_007376535.1 of Candidatus Berkelbacteria bacterium Licking1014_7. Taxonomy (GTDB): domain Bacteria; phylum Patescibacteriota; class UBA1384; order GWA2-35-9; family CG2-30-39-44; genus VMGK01. The sequence continues at coordinate 1,410 of VMGK01000015.1, forward strand.
CGTAGATGTTGGCATAGCGAAGCGAAGTATATTTTAGCACAAAAAGTTTGCTGTAAAGCTCCAGATAATTCTCAAAAGTATATTTGCTCATTCCGTAGGGCGACTCGGGTTTGATCGGATAGTCCTCGCGCACCGGCAATTTAGCGCTCGGCGCCGCGCCATAAAGCGCGCCGCCAGTATTAGCGTAAATAATTTTTTTGACTTTATATTTTACGCAACAATGCAAGATATTCAAGCCGCCAATGATATTGGTCTGGGCGTCAAAAATCGGGTCGTCAACTGACCGCCTCACTTCTGCCTGCGCCGCGTGATGATTGACAATCTCTGGTTTTTCTCGTTTGAAAATTTTGTCTAACTGGCTATGATTTTTCAAATCCAATTTATAAAATTTTGCGCGCGGGTTGAGATTTTTGACCGAACCGGTTGACAGATTGTCAATCACTGCGACCGAATGCCCGGCTTTCAAATACCTGTCAACAACATGCGACCCGATAAACCCAGCTCCGCCAGTGATAATTATATTCATAGCGCCTCCCTAAATTTTGGAATAAACGTATCCGTTTCAGCCCGCCCCGTAGCCGACACACTGGGCGTAGAGGACGCAGTCCCTTGCCCAGTAAGGAGCGCTATCGGGGTAAACCCAGCTCCACCGGTAACTAAAATTTTCATCTTATATCCTTTCTTGCCGCCCAGGCAAAAGCAAAAAAATATTTTTGCCAGATTGCGTCAGTGGACTTATATTCGTTGTCAAACCAAAAATGATCTGCCAGCGCCTCGCGCGTGCGGCACAGCTCTTTAAGGCGCCCCCCGCGATTTTTGGGATCAGCGATGGTAAAATCCAAAAGCTCCAAACCGCGCTCAAAAGCCATTCGGGATGCCTTATTGTCGCTCCGATTTTTGTAAGCAATCGTTCGTTCAATCTCACTGCCCACATTCGCCATTTGTTCAAAAAAAGTGAATTTGTTCCATCTCCCGGCGGCTAAAGATTTATGAATAATTCTCATTTGAACCCGTTTCAAAAGTCGCTTTTGATTATTTTATTTGATATTTTGAGCGAAAACAATGAAGAGCGAGGAAACATATCAGGATGATACGTTGACGAGCTCTGAATTGTTTGCAGCCAAAATAGCAGATAAAAGAACAGATGTGGATTTTTGAAATGGGTTCTATATAATCAATTTACGGACTATTTCAATAATTTTTTTTTGAAGTTCCAAGTCGTCAACTCCACGAGTGCGGTTTCCTTGGGAGGGACGCAAATTTATCATTGAATCAAATTCAATCAAACCCTCTTTATTTTTATTCGGATGCAAATTTATTCCCCATAAATCTGATTGCCTGGAACCATGTCCAAGCAGGTATTCTTCTTGATCGGCGTGAAGTTCAGCGTCAACCGCCATAATTTCCTTTTTAACATCCACTACCACTTTGATCAAATCTTCATACATTCTTTTTGTCATTTTTTTTAATTCCGAAACGGCAATCTGATTTTTCGCGTCAATAATTTTCATACTTAAAATTTATGAAACTTTTCTTGATTTTTCAAGCCCTGGCGCAGATAATCGGCGCAACTTTCAGGTGTGGCAATGTCAATTATCGTGCCTGCGCCCATTTCATAGCCGCCAAAACCGGTAAGCCGAGGCGCGATTTCCAAATGCCAATGAAAATAATCAGCGTTGTCAGAAGTAGTCGGCAAAGAATGAATAAAATAATTTAAGGGCGGATCGTTTAAGGTTGCGTCCAACATATTTAAGCATAGCCGCAACGCATTTGCCAGAGCGTCTATTTCCCGTTTATTAATATCTTCAAAATTGCTTTGATGAATTTTTGGCAAAACCCAAATTTCAAACGGAAAACGAGAAGCGTAAAAAGTAAAACCAACAAAATATTCGTTTTCGTATAAAATCCGAATTTTCTCTTGTTTTTCATGCTCAACCAAATCGCAAAACACGCAGACGCCATTGATTTCAAAATACTTTTCCGCCCCGTGTTTTTCTCTAATAATATGATTTGGCACAATCGACGAGGCAAAAAGCTGGGCGTGCGGATGTTCGATCGACGCGCCTGATTCCGCGCCATGATTGTAAATTCCCATAATATATTCGGTAAGCCCGTCAAAGTGATAATATTGGTATCTTTTCTGGGTCGCTTCCAACATTTCAGCCAAAATATTTTCTGGCATTTTATTCAGACCCAAATTATGATCTTTGACAATAATTATCTCGTGTCCACCCACAGCCGGTTTAGCGCGATAAAACCCGTCTTCTGGATAATACGAACGAGAAGAAATTTTCTCTTCTTTAACGAAAGCCGGGAATTTATTGGGCGCAACATAGATATTTTCGGTTTCCGCGTCTTTAATTTGGGTTTTGTAAGTGGCTTTGCCAACGCAAAAAGGGCAGTCTTTTTTGGATTGTTTTTTAATAGTATCAGGGGTGACATATTCGTTCGGTCTTTTGGCGCGCTCGGGCGCCATCACCACCCACTCGCCGGTAATAATGTTTTGTCGCAGTTGGGGCAAATTCCCTCCGCTCCTGAATTGCGTTTCCCAACCCTCCTTCGCACTTACTGTGCTATTACATAGTGTACTCACAGTGCGTGCTTCGGTAGGGCGTAGCAGGAAGCAAGTTCAGGAAGTCCCGCAATATTGAAACCTATTTGCAAATTCCTGCAATCAGGATATTGCAAGAGGTTGAAATATGTGGGATATTATTTTCATTTTGGATTTTCGTATAATACCACGCTCCGCCTACCACTCCACCCAAAATCACCACCGACAAAATAATCACCAAAACCACCAGCCCAATACTGCCTTTTTTATAAAATATGTTTTTCATTTTTATTCCTTTTATTTATTTAACAAAATAAATTGCTCTACACTGATTCCTGAATCTCGCAACAACCGACGTATAACTCCGATAGAAACTTCTTTGTGATCGGGAATTGTCAACGGTCTGCGATTTTTTTCTGCTGGATGTATTAAACGAATATGCGATCCTTTTTGTCGCATCACAACATAGCCGACTTTTTGGAATGCTTTTATCGCCTGTTTACCTGAAACTACTGGAATTTTGGGCATGAGTTAATGTTTCAAACCGGATCGATTTGGGTTGGTAGTTTTCCCAAATTTGACGATTTTCTTTTTCTTCTAATACTAAATCTAGTGCTTCTCTAAAATTAGTTTGCGCTTCTTTTATTGTTTTGCCTTGTGCATAGCAACCGGAAAACAACGGACACTCAATTACGTAATATCCGGTTTCGTCTTTTTCGATGATAATAGGGATTGTTTTATTCATAACATTATAATAGCAGACCAACTAATTATTTTCAATTTTTTCTTCCAATTTTTTTTACGAATATTCTTAATTCAACATTATAGAATCTTAAATCTAACCCCTAACCTGCGAATTGGCACAGCAAATCGCCACAGCCAGCGCGTCTGCCGCGTCATTGGGCTGGGGAATTTCATTGAGCCCCAAATGGATTTTGACCATCTTTTGCATCTGCTCTTTATCCGCCCGTCCATAACAGGCAATCGCCTGCTTGACTTGCAAAGGCGTATATTCGAAAATTTTCAGTCCTGCCTGCGCGCACACTTGCAAAATCACCCCGCGCGCCTGCGCCACCGTAATAATCGTTTTTTGGTTCTTAAAATAGAATATTTTTTCTACTGCCGCTACATCGGGCTGGTATTTTTTTATAATTTTAATGAGTTCTTGGGCGATTGTCGCCAACCTTTGACTATCAGAAAATTTCGCTAACGTTCTAATTACTCCATAACTTTTGACTTTTGACTTTTGACTTTTGACTTGAATAATTCCCCAGCCCATTGTCGCGGTCCCGGGATCAATGCCTAAAATTTTCATATTACTCCTACGAAATTACTGAGAATTCCTGCGGATTTTCTTTCCAAGAAACTTTTCCCTCTCCGTAATGCAATATTCAATAATTTTTCGCGCCACATTTACCCCAGTGGCTTTTTCAATGCCGCCAATCATCGCGTTGACATTAACCTCAATCGGCATCATTCCCTTTTCAGTTCTGATAAAATCAATTCCACAGATCGGCAAACGTAAAGTATTGGCTAATGCAATCGCCAATTTTACTTCATCTTTTGTCGGAATATACTTTGTTCCTTTTCCGCCCAACGCAAGATTTGCCCGAAACTCATCTTTTTTTCTGGTTGAACGTTTCATTGTTGCCACAACTTTGTAACCAACCACATAAAAACGATAGTCCACGCCCGGTTCTATACCAATAAATTGCTGTAAAATCATCGGTTTTCTGGTTCTTTTTACCAAATCCAAAACCGATCTCAAGGTTGCAAAATTTTCCACCTTAACCACGCCCATACCCAAAGATCCACGGGTAAGTTTAAGAATTGCCGGAAAACCGCCCACTGCTTTTACTACCCATTTAAGATCTCTCTCTTTGCTCGAACCAATTAAGACCGTGTTAGGCACTTCAAAGCCCTTTGAAGCCAGCACCTGCATCGTGCGAAATTTATCGCGCGCCACCGAAGCCCTAAAAGCGCGATTGATAATTACACTCCTTCGAGTTCTTTCAAAATGAGATAAAATCATCAACGACAATCCGGGCGCAATGGCAGGCAGACGATTTAATATCACCGACGGCAAAGAGTATTTTTCATTTTTGAGGTAAATACTAAATTTTCTGGGACTGCTCACTGCAATATGAACATCCGAATAATTTATTATTTCCGGCTTCAATCCCATTCTTTCAGATTCTTTTTTGAGCCGTTTAATAACTTTCATTTGCGTGTTAATCGTATAAATCCCAATTCTTTTTGCTTCTGTTTGTTTTATTTTCATAATACTCCTAATTATTTAGAACCCATTGCAAATCTCTCCAATCTACTACAATATGATCACATTTGGCTACAAAATACTCATCGTTCGTCATCGTCCGCCTTGGCGGATGCTTCCTCACGTTTCGTATTTTTCGCTCAAATGTGATCATATTTCGCTTCCGCCTCAGGCGGATGTTCGGGGTAATTTAATTTCTTCTCCGCCAGCTGACGGACTTAATTCTTAATTTTAATTTAATAAAGAATGCCGCTCATGCGGATTCTTTATTTGCTTTACTAAGTAAATATTTCGCGATATGTTTTGAAATATTTATTTTACTAATTCTTTCGTGAATTATCAAACTGCAAGCAGTATTTATTTCATTTAATACCAGACCTTTTTCCGTGGAAAATATATCTATAAAAGATATTTCACTCCCGAAAATTTGGGCGGTTTTTTCAGCCAAATTCAATAATTCTTCTGGCGGATTTTTATATAATTTTATTTTTGGATTCAAACACACGCTACATTTCCAACCTTTTCCCGGTTCGTCATAAAAAACGCAATCAGATAATGCCTTGTTACCAATAACTATTACGCGCGACAATCTATAGTACTTTATATATTCTTGGCAGATCACTTCGCCTGAGGGAATAGTTAGAATATTTTTTAATTCATTTAAATTTTCTTTCCAAAAACAATAAGCATGTTCTCCCTGCCCCTTGCTGGTTAACGGCTTAACAATCACTTTACCCCATTTATCTAGATTCTTTTTGACAAAATCTAAGGCAAGTTCTTTTTTTATTTTAACCGTTTCAGCGCAAGGCAAATTATTTTTTAGCATATATTTGCAAGATAGATATTTTTGGCTGGTTAGACGGATGGTCTCGGGTTGATTAATGATTGAATATCCTTGACTTTCTAATTTTTTTAAGGTCTTATAAACAAAACCGGGATGCGCCGTTCTGGTGTGAATAATTGTGTTGCGATGAAACAATTTTTCGTTTTTTAGGAGTTTTTTTAAATTATAAATATCTGATGTAAAACATCTATATCCTTTTATATTAATTTCCTTATGGATAAATGACGCGTATTTTATTCCATTTACCGTCCGCACTATCACAAAATTTTTTTGCTTCATTTTTTTTCTCTTTTATTTAAAATTTGAAAAGACATTTGATATATTATTGATATTTTCCAAGATCTCCAAAAGGCGTGCGACTTGGGCGCTCTTTTCTGTATCCAGCATAATGATTGATTTTGGCTTAAACATAATTTCCGCACTGTGAATTTTTGCCCCGCCATCTTCTAAAATTTTTTTGACTTTTTGCAAATCCTGCGGCTGGGTATAAATTTTTAACCAATCACCAGCCGTCTCTATATCTTGCGCGCCTGCCTCAATCGCTATCAGTTGTAAATCCTCTTGTTTTCCCACGTTTTCATTAACACAAATTAAGCCCTTTTCTTCAAATTGATAAGTTACCGCTCCCTGTTCGGCAAGATTGCCGCCAGCGCGATTTAATGTCGCTTTTATTTCTGATAATACACGATTTTTGTTGTCAGTGATAGCCCGGATAATTATTCCCACCCCGTACGGTCCGTAGGCCTCGTAAATAATTTCTGCCAAACGGGCGCCTCCACCCCTGCCTGATCCGCGCGCAATCGCCCGCTCAATATTATCTTTGGGCATACCTTGCCGCTTGGCATTATCCACTGCCACCTTCAAAGTTGGGTTCATATCCAAATTATCGCCACTGGCAGTTGCTGCAGTGATTTGCGTAGCCAGTTTGGTAAATAATATTCCTCTGCGCGCGTCTTTAACTGCTTTCTGATGTTTAATTGTTGACCACTTGGAATGTCCAGACATAGTTTTCCTGACATAGTTTTTATCCGAAAAATTTGATTATTCACAATTAATTGCCTATAATATAACCTAAAATTAACTTTAAGTCAAAAAAATGTCAAAAAAGATAAAACAAATAAATTTTCAAGAACTATTAGAAAGATATTTTTCAACTTACATAACCAAGAAAAGAAATATTTTAATTGACGCGATTCACGCCGCTCAGCCGACGAGTTTTGAAATTTACAAAATTCTCAAAAAAGAAAGAGAAAAGGACCGAAAATTAAAACGAATTTTTTTACAGGAAATTAAATCGTTTATCAGATGCACAAAAAGAAAAGTCGCATTGATAAAAAAGGCCAATCCGCGCCTAACATTTAAGGGGGCGGTTTTATCCCTGAAAAAACAAGAAAATGATTATACAAAACAGAGAATATTAACCTTCATCAATAAATTTGACGAAAATTCAGGTGAAATCGCCGGGCTCGCCGCGCAATTATCCCAATCATCGCTTCTCATCGCCAAAAAATCACGGCTCACGGTTGACGCCAATCGTCATCATAAATTTATCAAGCACTTAAATAAACGTCAAGCGCGCAAAAGATCGGAAAATATCAATTTAGCCATTAAGCAAGTGATAATCCAATCACAAATCCGACGGACAAAAAAAACAGAAAAATCAGAACTTCTCACTCAACCCTTTTTACATATCTCTGTTCATTCTGCCCGCAACCATCCCCAAAATAAAGGGGACTTTATTATAGCCAATGGTCTAATCAAAAGAAAAATGCCCTGCCATCCAACTGTCGCCCGTTGGTTCTGCCAAAGAGTAAATGAAAAAATTAGAGAACACAATCTGAAAAAAAACGGCAAATTATTTTCAGCCGGCATTGCCATAGAAGGAGAACGTTTAAGCGGGGCAAGTATTAATGTTGCTCGTCGGTTTGGCAGCAAAAAAACCAAAAAATTAGGACATCTTTACCAACATATTCAACTCGAAATTACTCGTTCGGTCCGTGTTCAATACCCAGCGGAAATTATGGGAAAAATTATTGGAGAAATTGTCAATGATTTTACTAAAATATTTTTATCTCGTCAAAAATACGAAAAATATATAAAAACCCACAAAACAGCGATTGATAATTATCGCTTAGCCGGGAAAATTCACACTAAAAAAATCAAGTACAGCCAGATTATTCCAGAAAACGAAATCGCCATAAGTTGGCTATACAGAAATGCTTTTGGTGTAAAAATAAATGACATTGTAAAAATTAATCACGAAAATTTTTTTGTCAGAAAAGGTTTTCAAAAAAATCCGGAAGTATTATTTTTGCACAGTTCTCGCAAAGTAAAAATTCCGGCGATTATAGAAAAATATACCTAATCCACGCAAATTTTAATATCTCTTTTCTCATCAGTCCTTAAAATTTCAATTCCCCGTTTTTGAAGTTTTTGCAAAGTCGCCTGATGCGGATGTCCGTAGGAATTTTTGCCGACAGAAATAACGGCTTTTTCTGGCTTAAAATTATCCAACAGCCAATCAGAAGTTGAGGTCTTTGACCCATGATGCCCAACTTTTAACACCTCAATATCTTTGAGCGAAATTTGCGATTCAAATTCTTGCGGCAAATCAGCCATAAAAAGCGCGTCAAACTCACCCTCGCTTAACTCCACTACAAGAGAATTTTCATTATCATCCTTGTTATCGAATTTACCATCTTTAATATATACTAAAGTAATTTGTGCGTCTGGGAAAATCTTTGTCTCAAAAAGCGCTGGAATTTTTATCAAAGCGCCTTGACCAATTTCGCTTTGAACCGCTTGCCAAAAATCCTTAAATGTCTTGGTTTTGCTTTCAAAACCATTCCACCAAATTTCCCTTACCTCATAATTTTTCAAAACCTCGTCCATTCCGCCAATATGATCTTGGTCGCTATGAGTTGCAATCGCCAGATCAATACTTTTGTCCAGAAACGGCATCGCTTTCTGCAGTCCTGACAAAACCTTATTGCCAGCGCCAGCGTCAATCAAAATATCCTTACCATTCTGGGTGCGAATATAGGCGCTGTCGCCTTGACCGACATCCAAAAACCAAATACAGGTTTTGTTTTCCCTTACCGCAGTATTTTCGTCACTCCTAATAATCGGCTTCCAAAAGGCAAAAACCGCCACCACCAAAACCAACAAAATCCAATTAGAAAATATATTTCTTTTGTTCATAAAAAAATCTGCAGTTATTAAATACGACTTACGCAAAATTACCTTATGTTATATTTTCTTGGATAATCGCTTCTCTGCACGCTCGTCGCCCCAGCGTGGCTCCTCGCTCGTCCTCGCCTCACCTATTAGCAGGTTCAGGCCCTGGCGAACGAAGTGAGATTTACGGGGTGGATGGCGTCGAAGTCAATTAGACGATAGTCCCATATACTAAAATTGTTAAAAGCAAATCCTAAATTCGCCCTACCCATACCTGCAAACAGGTCAGACCTATTAGCAGGTTCAGATATGTCAAATATTATGTCAAATATTATTCTTTACATTTTTACATTTTCATCCTACGACTTAATTTTCAATTTTAACTTATCCGCCAAAAACACAATTGCTACTATTATTCCATAAACCCCGGCTGTTTGCCAAAAAGTCATTACCACCCCTTTTTGCATTCCCGGGACGTTAGAAAAAAACCGCGCCGTTCCAATAAAATAATTTAAAAACCAAAAAAGGGGATAGGCAAAAATCTTTCCCAAGCCCAGCCAGATAAAACCAGACAATCCCGCCAGCGCGGACAGCGCCATTGGCACGATAATCAATGGCAAAATTAAAAGATTGGGAATAGGGGAGAGGAGCGAAATTCGCTCAAAATAAAAAATGATAATCGGCGCGACCGCGATTTGCGCGGCAATCGTTTCCACCAAAACATCGCCTAAAAATTTCGGTAAAATTTTATTTATTCTCGCCTGCTCTATCCCCCATCTCAAAATCGGACTAATATATACTAACCCGAGCATCGCGCTGAAAGACAACTGAAAACCGATATCTTTAATTAGAATTGCCGGTTCCTGCAAAACCATCAACGCGGCAGACGCCAGAAGCGCGTTAATCATATATGTCTGGCGAAATAAAAATCGCGCAGCCAAAAACAATCCGCCCATTATTCCGGCGCGCACCACGCTCGCCTGCCCGCCAACCAACACCACAAATCCCAAAACCATCAAAATTCCGCTTAAAAATGCCACTCGCCTGCCCAATCCCCTCACCCAATCGGAAAAAATTTTTATCACAATCGTAATGTTAAAACCAGAAATCGCCACAATATGAATCGTGCCCGTGGTAATAAATGCCTGCTTTAAGTCCTTGGGAAAATTTGCGTCAATCCCCACCAAAAGCCCGGTAGCAAGCAATGAATGCGGATATGGCAAAAGCAATGACAAAATATTTTCAAATTTTACGCGGATAATTTTTAAAATTTCAAATAGCCAAAAATGCTCGGAAACCACTATCAATTTTTCCCTGCCTAACCAATCGCTGTATCCCAGTCCGGCAAAAAACGCCGAGACAATTAAACCCCAACAAAATACCCATTTTTCCTGAAAAAAAATTAACGCGATTGACAAAGACAACAAAAAAATCCAAAATACAATTTGACTATCCACCAGCCAAAATTCTGACAAGCCAATACCAGTTAGAAACGCCACCGAAACACCGAATAAAATTTGATAATTATTAACAAAAAGCGTATAATTTATAATTGGCATAATACTAATATAAATCAAAATGCAAAAATCAAAAAGCAAAAACACAAATCAAAATGCAAAGATTATTAAATTAAATCTGCAAATTCAAGAACTTACCAACCTGCTCCAAAGAAAACAGGCGGATTTTGAAAATTTTCAAAAACGAGCGGAACGGGAAAAACAAGAGTTTGTGAAGTTTAGCAATGAGAGTTTAATTTTAGAACTTTTACCGGTCTTAGACAATTTGCATCGGTCGCTGGCGCAAATTCCTGACCAAAAAAATCCCCTTTTTGCGGGGGTAATGTTGGTTAAAAAACAATTTGTAGAAGTTTTAGAGCGGGCGGGCGTTTCTAAAATTAAAGTAAATCCCGGCGACGATTTCAATCCCGCGTTTCACCAAGCGGTCTTGCAAGAAGAAAATAAAAAATATTCATCTGGAAAAATTATTGGGGTCTCGGAAAATGGGTATATACTAAATAACCGTGTCCTACGTCCAGTAAAAGTGAAGGTGGGGAAATAGAAAAAAAACAGGCGGGCGCCTGTTCTAAATGAACAAAAAAACATCAAGGGATTAGACTTCTTCCGGAATAATTTTTCGTAGCGAAAGTTAAATTAAAATTAAGAATTAAGAATGAAGAAATTAAATTACCCCGAACATCCGCCTGAGGCGGATTACGGGGCAGGCAATTAAGAAATTTTTGATTTACTATTTCAATACTCGGAGCGCTGCGCTTCCGGGTGTTGACCCCGCCAGAACCACTTCCTGCAAAAGGGATTTCATCCTCTACTTGCAGGAGTATGGTCTGCAAGGGTCTGCGGTCTCGCTATCGTTCGCCCTTGACAAAATGTAAAGTTTTCTTTACAATTATAATTGTCATTAAAAATAATATCCGCCATCGCTCAATCTCTTGTAAAAACCAAATTATTTGTTATTACAAATAGATTTCGCTTTAGGCGGACTTCCTTGGTTGGCTTCCTGCTGCGCCCTACCGAAGCACGCACTGTGAGTACACTATGTAATAGGTTTCACAGTAAGTGCGAAGGAGGGTTTTGGAGTGCTACCAAGGAGCGGGAGCAATATGAGCAAAATAATCGGAATCGACCTCGGCACCACAAATTCGGTCGTGGCGATTATGGAAGGCGGAAAAGCCAAAGTCATACCCACCGCTGAAGGCGCCAACACTTGTCCGTCAATCGTGGCAATTAACAAAAACAATGAAAAATTGGTCGGACAACTTGCCAAACGGCAAGCCATCACTAATCCAGCCAACACGATTTTTTCTGTTAAACGACTAATCGGCAGAAAAATTTCCGACCCGGAAGTGGAAAAAGCCCAAAAAACCCTGCCTTATGAAATTAAAGGCGCCGGCGTGGGAATTAAAGTTAAAATGGGCGAAAAGGACTATACTCCGCAGGAAATTTCCGCCTCAATTTTACAAAAATTAAAGACCGACGCGGAAAGTTTTTTGGCTGAAAAAATCACCGACGCGGTGATTACCGTCCCGGCCTATTTCAACGACTCCCAGCGCCAAGCCACCAAGGACGCTGGCAAAATCGCCGGATTAGAAGTCAAAAGAATTGTCAATGAACCAACTGCCGCGGCTCTGGCTTACGGATTGGAAAAAAAGAAAAATGCCAAAATCGCGGTCTTTGACCTTGGCGGTGGAACCTTTGATATCTCAATTCTGGAAATGGGCGCAGAGGACAAAGAAACATCATTTGAGGTCTTATCAACTAATGGCAACACATTTTTAGGCGGAGATGATTTTGACCAGACCATTATTGATTATCTGGTTGAAGAATTCAAAAAATCAGAAGGTATAGACCTAACCAAAGACCCGATGGCGCTCCAAAGAGTCAAAGAAGCGGCGGAAAAAGCCAAGATTGAACTCTCCAGCACACAAGAAACAGAAATTAATCTGCCGTTTATTACTGCGGATAAAGAAGGTCCCAGACATTTGGTTAAAAAAATATCGCGGGCTAAACTTGAGGATTTGGTTTCTGACTTACTTAAAAAAACCGAAGAGCCATGTAAACAAGCGCTTAAAGACGCCAAACTGACTGCCAAAGATATTGACGAGGTGATTTTGGTCGGCGGAATGACTCGTATGCCAGCGGCGCAGAAAAAAGTTGAAGAGATTTTTGGCAAAACGCCAGAAAAAGGGGTAAATCCCGATGAAGTCGTGGCGCTCGGCGCCGCGACCCAAGCCGGTGTCTTGTCTGGCGAAATTAAGGATGTATTGCTTTTGGATGTCACGCCTTTAACACTGGGGATTGAGACATTGGGCGGAGTGATGACTCCATTGATTGAAAAAAACACCACTATTCCGGCTTCAAAGTCGCAAATTTTCTCCACTGCCGCGGACAATCAGCCGTCCGTAGAAATTCATATTTTGCAGGGCGAGCGACCGATGGCAACTGACAACCGCACACTTGGTCGCTTTATCTTAGACGGACTTCCGCCGGCCCCGCGCGGCGTGCCGCAAATTGAGGTCTCTTTTGACATTGACGCCAACGGAATTTTGAATGTCAAAGCGCAGGACAAAGCCACTGCCAAGGAGCAAAAAATCACCATCACCGCGTCCAGCGGTTTGTCAAAAGAAGAAATTGAAAAAATGAAAAAAGAAGCGGAAGAGCACGCGGAAGAAGACAAAAAGAAAAAAGAATTAGTGGAGACGCGCAATTTGGCAGAGCAATTGATTTTAACCACTGAAAAAACCTTGAAAGAGGCGGGCGAAAAAGTCACCCCGGACGAAAAGCGGGAAATTGAAGATAAAATCACCGCTTTGAAAGGCGTTAAAGAGCAAGATAATCTGGACGAAATCAAAGCTAAAACCGAAGAGCTATCACAGGCGATTCAGAAAGTTGGGGCGAAAATGTATTCATCCTCCGAAGCTTCAGCGAAGGGGGATTCATCCCCCGAAGCCGAGACAAATCAAAAAGAAGAAAAAGAATCGCCTACAACAGAGGGGGCAGAAAAAACCGAAGAAAAAGAAGAAAAAAAGGATAAATAAATCCTGCTTGATACGAAACAAAAGCGTTCTAGTTTGGCGTGGAGCGCTTTTTTAGCGCTCGCGATTGACAAAAACAGGGACATTATGCTAGAATATATTTGTATTCACACAAGGGAGGTTGACAATATGGACGACCAGATGGAAGACAAGAATTTGTTCGGCAACGGCGGAACGAATATGTTGGTCGTTTGGCAAATCATCGGGATATTCGCCCTGTGCGTTGCCTTGGTGATCGCCATCTTTCTGTTTTTCTCCCAAACAGCCGTCAGATAGAAAGGAGAAAACCGATGCATACAACAGCTGAATCGGCAGAACAAGCTCAAGTACACTATGTTGACCGTCAGCCAAACGACTTCCTGTGTGAAACCTGCCTGGCAGAACTGCCGGATATGCGTATCGCGTCACTGGCAGAATCCTTCTCTGCAATCGGGCTATTAGACGCACACCCTCGTTGCGTCAACTGCGGTCACCCGCTGACCCCTACCCATCATCTCATTGTCGCTGTCGTTTGAAAAACGTCGGCATCGCGTTTCTGTCTTGTCCGCTGGCGGATTCGCGTCCCCAGCGGATTTTTGTTTTGTAAACACCCACACCGTTATCGGTGTGGGTGTAAAGAAAACTTTACACAAAGCGCTACAAATGATAAAATTGATTTGTTATGGATAAAAACTATTACGAAATTCTGGGCGTATCAAAAACCGCTTCAGCAGACGAAATCAAACGCGCCTACCGACGCAAAGCCCATCAATACCATCCTGACAAGGGCGGCGGTGACGAAACCAAATTCAAAGAAGTTAACGAAGCCTATCAGGTATTGTCCAGCCCCCAAAAGCGCCAGCAATACGATACTTTTGGATCGGCTGGTTTTGGCGCCGGGCAAGGCGGATTTTCCGGCGGACAGGGCGGGTTTGACGGGTTTGATTTTGGCGATATTTTTGGCGGTGGTGGAGGAGTAAACCGTTCTGGTTTTTCCTTTTCTTTTGGCGGTGGAGGTCTGGGTGATATTTTTGATGATTTTTTTGGCGGGGCAATGAGCCAAGTTCAGGCAGAAGTTCACATTAAATTAACCCAAGCGCTTCTCGGAGATATCGTCCAACTTCAAACCCAATCTGGTGAAAAAATAGAATTAAAAATTCCGGCTGGCACGATTGACGGCGCGACTTTTAAGTTTTCTGGCAAAGGACGGGAACACCGCGGTCGCCGCGGCGATTTAATGATCACCGTTCGTGTTGACCTCCCCCGCCGAATTTCCCGCCGTCAAAGGAGAATTTTAGAAGAACTAAAACGAGAAGGGCTGTAGAACTTAAATATTTAGGACTATTTAGGAATTTAACCTGTAAAAGAGAACTATCCCTTTTTTTCGGTCCCCTTTTTTCGGCCGACGGCGGGCGCCTCGAAACGGTCTGGCGACCTTTCGGGGCTTGACAAAGAAAGTAAAAATCTGGTAAGATTGTCTTGGTTAGCCATTATGATCATTACGTCATTTTCTGAAGACGCTAAACGATACTTAATTGGGTTTCGCAAAAAAATCCTTTTTTATCAAAAAAACATTATTAAAAAAGGACGACTTTTCGGAAACAAAAAACAAAAAATGGTCCTGTCAAGGACTTTTTCGGTTTTAATCATCGGAATTTTTGTTTGGCTTTCAAACACCATTTCAGCGCAAGCCAACAATCAAGACCAATTTTTATGGCTTAATTTCAATACGCAAAATCTTGAAAACATCATCTCTACGGTTGACAAATATACTACCACTATTGATGAAAATAATGCCGAATTAGTCAAAGTTGTCAAAGGCGAAGAGGATGGATTTTTAACCAAACCCACGATCGACGAAGACCTAAAAAAAGAATATAAATACACTGTGCAAAAAGGCGATACTATTATTGAAATAGCCAGAAAATTTGACATCACCGTCGCTTCTATTCAATCCGCTAATGGACTCAAGGCAATGGAGTTGGAACAAATTCAACCCGGCGCAACCCTGATTATTCCCCCATATTCCACTGACGAATCGGTCGCTTGGCTTGACGAAATCAACACAGAAAAAACGCGCATCGCCCAAGAACAAGCCAAAAAACAAGCGGAAGCAAAAGCAAAATTAGCGCGTCAAAAAAGAACTGTGGCATACCGCGATCAATCTTCCAGCCGCGAGACCACTAATTTGGGATATTCAGGAGAAAGCAGTGGTGGTTTTATGATTCCAATCAGGCATAATGGCATAACGCGCGGCATAACGCGCGGACATACTGGTATTGACTATCGGGCTGATGTCGGAACGCCGGTCCAAGCCGCTGGCGCGGGAAAAGTTGTAGAAATTACCACTGGCTGGGGGCGGGGTTGGGGCAATTCAGTGGTGATTGATCATGGAGGCGGACTCACCACCCGTTACGCGCACCTTTCAAGTTTTGCTTCAGGTCTCGGCTCAACTCTTGCGCAAGGACAAATTTTGGGCTACTCAGGCAACAGCGGTTTTACAACTGGTGCGCATTTGCATTTTGAAGCCCGACGCAACGGCTCAGTGATCTCGCCATTCTAAAAGGGACTATCGTCAAAAGCGCATTCGGACAGTCCCTAATAAAAAATTTCGTCTTTTTGGTGGCTCTACGCTAATCTATATATCATTATTGCGAGCGAACCCCTTTTGGCTACTAGACTTTTCCGTTATTGCGAGCGAACCCACACAGCGGGTGAGTGGGGCAATCTGGAAATATTTCGTATAGACCACCTTTTCAATTTGATTTTCAAAAACAACCTTGATATAATATCAAAAAATATCAGTTTTTTTTAATTGATTTATATATTTTTACAATTTGGACCCGTAGCTCAGTGGTAGAGCAGCGGCCTTTTAAGCCGCGTGTCGTGGGTTCGATCCCCACCGGGTCCTATATATTAGATTTTTCCGAAACAACCTTTTCTACCTGCCGTCATTCTTAGGTTAATTAAGAATTAAGAATGAATAATTAAGAATTGAAATAGTAAATCAAAAATTTCTTACCTGCCTGCCGCAGGCAGGATTGTAATTTAATTTCTTAATTCTACATTCTTAATTTTAATTTAACTTTCGCTACGAAAAATTATTCCGGAAGAAGTCTAAAGGGTATTAAACAAACTTAGCCAAAAAATTTCACCCTAATCCTTTTTTCCACTATTATACTATTCAGTATGATAGTGGAAGCCAAAATCTGTCAGCTGGCGTGAAAAAAGAAAAAAGTCCGCTTGGAGGCGGACGAGTGATGAGAGAAATTTTAATTTTCAGCGAGTCCAGACAGGAACTCAGATGGGGTCGGAGCGAAACAATCTATGTCAAATAACTTTGGGCTTTGAGAAGCCAACCGCGGCTGAATTTTAGATCAGCCAACACTCTTGTAGGATTTTCTAACCAGTCATTAGCCGTTGATATGAGTCGGGCTGCCGCTTGACGGGCAGGGGTGCGGCAGGGCTGGCAGAGAATATCGGCTTTTAGATCTTCTGCCCGCTTTCGCAAAGCGCTCTGTAATCCTTCAATCTGTTGTGGAGTGCGAGGAACTTCAAATTGTTCTATTTGGGTTTGGACAAATTTCAAACTGCTGGCTAATCGTCTTTGATAGAGGTTAATTATTTCTTGAGCCGCTTTTTTCCGGCTGGCGATAAAAGGCGAAATAATGGTGATCGTTTGTTCTCTTCGTTTTAATGACTCAATCATTTGCCTCAAGTTGTCGTCAAATTGGGAAAGTTGATAAATGTGGTTAATGCGCTCACGCAACTGAGCCGCCTGCTGGACGACTGCTATTTTATGCTGATTCAGGCATCGTTCAAACAGCGCTTCAATATAAGCCAAGGTGACAGCAATGGTTTTGTTTGTTTTTTGGCTGTCTTGAGGCGCAGATAGCCAAGTGAGGCAGAGATTTTCTAATTCAGTCAAACCGGCTGAAAGATGGGCGTATTCAAGGAGGTAGCCCTTTCCGTTTTCATCAATGATATGATACTGCATTCTGTGAAAACAAAGCAGATCTTCAACACAAGTAAGGCAGAAAAGCAATTTGCCGTTTTCAACTTCAATCCATACATTGGGGATGCCGGTTTTTCGCGCCAATTCTTCAAAAATCTTTATGGACTTGGGATTAGTCAGAAGAACCCAGCGACTAACTAATAGGCCTCCAATTCTTAATCGTCTGTCCTGTCGCGTCCAAAGGCGCCGTTTGCCGCGGGGACGGGAAGCAATACCCACTGCCCACATTGATTTAGTAATAATCCAGACCCCCGGGGCGCCAGGGAAAGAAATCAGTTCTATCACTCCTCGTTTTTTTAATTCTTCTATGTATCCCACTCTTAGACACCAGGCATCTTCAGGCAGCGCCATTGTTTTTTCCTCCTTGTCAAGATTCGTCAAAACTCACAATTTCATTAAGTATACATTTTTATGGTAGAGGATGCAAGAGCGGGGATTGACATATCTTGGTTTTGGTTTTATAATACAGATAGTTTTAGGCAGATTAAAAGACAGAAATACCAAATAGCAATGCCGCGCACCTGAACAATATAAAATAAACACGATCAGCACAGGAGGTCGAATGATGAGACAGAGAGCGAAGGAAAATCAGTCACTTGAGAATGCAGGTCTAGCGAATTTGAGGCTGATCACATCACTGTATGCCCTTTTAGACCAAGCCGTAAGTATTGCTGGTAAGGATAGTTTTTGTGAATTTCTGAAAGAGACTATTAAGCGCATTTGTGATATAACGGGCGCAGGCACGGGTTTGGTAGCCCTGAAGTTTGGGGGACATTTGATGGGTGCGCGCTATGATGTTCAGCCGCCAACGTATCGACCTTTCAACCCAATAGCCCTTACACTGATAGAGAGGTCTGACTTGGTAGATGAAGCACAGGGAAACCAGTCTCGGTTTGCTCAACATATATGTTTACCTGTTTACCGCAGCGACGATACTGTATGCGGCGCTATCAAGCTTGAAAATCCGTCACCAGAATTTTTTTCTCCACACGCTCAATTAACCGACGCAGTTATTGCCATTCTTCATCTGGTGTCAGCTAAGTTTGCGAATCAGCCGTAATACTAAAATAGTGTGCCACTTGCATTTTCATCCCTTCACCCTAAAACAATAATCGCCGAAAACCGAGCTAACATAATAAAAGGTATTAGACCCCAGGGCAAGCTCTGGACTCCAAAATAACTCGCTTTGCTCGTTATTTTGTTCCGCAGCTGGCCGCGTCCTAAACCTTTTGTTGCCGTCGCTCGCTCGGAAATAAGGAGGCAAGAGGGATGCCGGGAAAAAGCCTTTTTGATGGCGTGGAAGACTACTGGGCAGGATCTGAGGAACGCACAGTCGTTGGCATGGAACCGTTCCGGATAGATAGCATTCTTTCCGATTGCAGATGCAAGCCCCCAAAGATTTTCAGAGACGTAATGGGAAACGTTTGTATGGCTCGTCGTCTTAGCAGAGATTATGATCGTTGGTCCATTAGGCTTTTTTGTCCAGGCGGCTGCGGGGAAATTATTGGAATTGGGATAGCTGGGCGTTACCTCATAAAGAGTTAATGCCCTATAAGTTTAGGTCGTAGGGCGCCATTTGTGTTCCATCTCTAAAGCAATAGTCAGCAGGATTATTGCTTTTTTTGTTTTTTTTAGGTTTTGAGTTAAAATGTTCTTATGTTGACACTAGAAACTTCGGTGGAGGAAATTTTTGGCGTAGGAGAGTTTGCCAAGAAACAACTGGCAAAATTAGGAATTGAAACAATCAAAGATTTATTGTGGTATTTCCCCTGGCGCTATGACGACTGGTCCCAAGTGGCGATGATAAAAAGTTTGCGTCTCGGGCAGGAAGCGGTGATAGAAGCCAAAATTATTTCTGTTTCAAGCGAGTACAGTCCGCGAAAACGAATATCAATTGTTAAAGCGGTTTTGCAAGACAAATCAGGCGAGATTGAAGCGGTTTGGTATAATCAGCCGTTTTTGAAAACTACTTTGCGTCAAGGCGATCAGTGGTATTTTTTTGGCAAGACAAGTTTTTTTAATCGTCAAATGACTTTGGTCAGTCCTCTGTATGAACGGCAGGCGCAAATTTTGGCAGTGTACCACGAGTCAGCCAGATTGTCCTCGAAATATTTTCGTCGGATTGTAAAAATTGCGTTAAGCGCCAACGGACAAATTCAGGAATTTTTGCCGGAAGAAATTTTACAAAAGTATAATTTATTTGACTTGCGCGAAGCAATCAGGAATATTCATTTTCCAGAAAGTTTGAGAGTGGCGCAAGAAGCCAAAAGCCGTCTTGGTTTTAATGAACTATTTTTACTGAGTTTATCATTGTTTTTAAAGCGATCGCAAACGAACAAACAAAAATCGCGAGTTTGTAAAATTGATAATCGTATTCTCAAAAGTTTTGTAAGCAATCTGCCATTTGTTTTAACCAACTCGCAAAAAAAGTCCGCCTGGCAGATTATTTTAGATATGAGAAAAATCAAGCCAATGAATCGGCTATTGCAGGGCGATGTTGGCAGTGGGAAAACCGTTGTAGCGCTTTTTGGCGCGATCGCTTGCATTGAAGCGGATTATCAAAGCGCGTGGATTGCTCCGACTGAAATTTTGGCGTGTCAGCATTTTGCCACTGCGAAAAAATTGCTCGGCAGAAAATATCGCGTCGCGCTTTTGACGAGCGCCTTTGCGTTTTTGAAAGCAAAAAAAATTTCTAAATTAAAACTCAAAGAAAAACTTAAAAACGGCGAGATTGATTTGATTATTGGCACGCACGCGCTTTTGTCAGACGATGTAAAAATACCCAAACTTAATTTTTTAATTATTGACGAGCAGCATCGTTTTGGAGTTAAGCAAAGGGCAAAACTTTTGAAAAATGGAAAGCAAGGAGTCCATTTTTTGTCAATGACTGCCACGCCGATTCCGCGCACTTTGACATTGACTTTGTACGGCGATCTTGATGTGTCTCGTCTCACTGAAAAACCCGAAGGGAGAAAACAAATAATTACTCAATATGCAGCAAAAAATAAGCGATCGCAAGTGTATGAGTTTATTAAAAAACAAATTGCAGATGGCCGCCAGGTCTTTGTGATTTGTCCGTTGATTGAAGAAGCGGAAAATACCGCGAGCGCTAACTTATTTGATATGGATAGAAAGTCAGTAATCAAAGAGTATAAAAAATTGTCGCAAGAAATTTTTCCGAAATATAAAATTGCAATGTTGCACGGAAAAATGAAATCAAACGAAAAGCAAAAAATAATGGATAATTTCAAAAAAAATAAGATTCAAATTTTGGTTTCAACCGCAGTGGTGGAAGTAGGGATTGATGTGGCGAACGCTAGTATAATGATGATTGAAGGCGCGGACAGATTTGGTTTGGCGCAGTTGCATCAGTTTCGCGGACGAGTGGGAAGAGCCGAGCATCAGTCGTATTGTTTTTTATTTTCAGAAATTTTTAGCGCGAAAATAAATGAGCGCTTGCGCGCGATGGAACGGGAGCAAGACGGATTTCGTTTGGCGGAAATTGATTTGAAAATGCGCGGACCGGGCAGTTTGGCCGGTATTCAGCAGTCAGGGATGCCTGATTTGAAAATGGCGTCATTATTTGATACAATCTTAGTGAGTCGAGCGCGCCAAGCCGCGCAAGAGATTATTGCGCAAGGGATTGATAATTTTCCAGCGCTTCAATACCAATTAAAATTTTTTGACAATGTCAGCCATTTGGAATAAATTTGATAAAATTTTAGATAAATATCGGGTTAGAATTGGGATTTTTTGTTTGGTTGCGATCGCTTTGTCCGGCCTTGTTTATCTTTATGGCGATGCGAAAAATAAAAGTGGCAACACCAGCGAAAATCAATCAGTAGAAAAAATTGCCAAGTTAGAAGAAAATATTTCCGCTCTGGAAAAGCATCTGGCGGAAATTGACAAAAAACATAATCAATTAGTGAGCGATTTGGCAGAGAATCAAAAACAAGTTGCTGGCGCGGCAACCCAAAGCAGTAATTCCGCGCCATCGTCAAGTGCGGCGCCATCGTCAAGTGCGGCGAGCAAAAGCACTACCCCTAGTTCTTCGTCTGCGCCCCAGTCAAGTTTGATAAATATCAATACTGCGAGCGCCAGTCAGTTGGATAGTTTGCCGGGCATTGGTCCAGTGTACGCCCAGAGGATTATTGATTATCGGAATGCTAACAACGGATTCAAAACCAAAGAAGAAATTCAAAATGTCAAAGGCATTGGTCCTAAGACGTTTGAGAAATTTAGGGACAAGATTAGCATATAGAATTGAAAAATTAGCCAAATTTCTAATCAAATCCTAAATCCTAAATCCTAAACTCTAAACAAACCCAAATGATTAAAATTCAAAACCCAAAACAAGGCGATTTGAAAAGATGTTTAGAACATTTGAGTTTTGAGTTTAAAGTTTGTTTAGGATTTAGTGCTTAGAGTTTTGTTATTTAGGTCAATTAGAGCAATTAGCAATTATTTGATGTTTGCCGAGGTGGCGAAATGGCAGACCTGTCCCGTAAAATTCCCGTAAAATTGGCGCGGTGGCGGAACTGGAAGACGCTTCAGCCTTAGGAGCTGATGTCCGCAAGGACGTAGAGGTTCGACTCCTCTCCGCGCCATTAATGGGATGTCCGCAAGGGCTTGCGGGTTCGAGTCCTCCCGAGGGCACCAAATCGGAAATGTCAAATTTTGGGAGTTTGCGCCGCCTTCGGCGGCGACCAAATTGTAGGGAATTTTTGCTTCAAAATGCCACTTTCGATTCTGAAGTAGTTTTTCAAGTTGTTTTGTAATTTCGTCGAGTTTTACTTTGAGATTTTGAACAGTTGTTTTCGCTTGTTCTTTTGCTTGTATTTCTTCTTTTTCCAGCTCAAACAAAACTTTTTCGCTATCTTGGCTCGACAAAGAAACTTTTTGCAAGAAGTTTTGCATTTGTTCAACCAGCGACTCTTCTCGCAAATAATGCTTTTCTTGGCATATACCTTTTTTCTTAGTGCAACGATAATAGTTGTGTCCTTTTTGTCTTTCGCCAGTAATTGAGCAACCGCAGCTTTTACATTTCATTAGGCCAAGAAAAGCAAAATGATGTTTTCTAACTTCTTGAACCTTGCCTCGTTTACTCAAAACTTCCTGACAAGCGTCAAAAAGTTTCTTTGAGATTATCGCTTTGTGTTTTCCTTCGTGGATTTCGCCGTTGAATTTCATCAGCCCAATATAAAAAATATTTTGTAGAATTTTGTGAATTCCACCGACTCGCAGGTCTTTTCCATTGTTGCTTTTCAGCTTATTTTCTTTGCTCCAATTTGCGAGAGAATAAAGAGTTTGGTCGCCTTTGGCGTAAAGTTCAAAAAGTTTTCTCAGTTTCGGCGTTTTATTTTCATCAACATCAATCATTCTCGTTTTTGGATTATTGAGGTAGCCAACCGGTGCCCAGCCGGGCCAAACTCCATTTCGTATTTTTTGGCGCAATCCTCTTTTTACATTCTCTCGCAAATTATCGACAAAATATTTTGATTGACCAAAAGCAATGTTGAGCATAAAAAGTCCTTGCGGAGTCGGCTCAAACCAAAAAGAAGGAAAGCGAAGGGATTTGATAAATCCTGTGTCAACCATGTGGATAATTTTCCCACCATCAACAGAATTGCGTGCAAGACGATCTGGATGCCAACTCAAAATCCCTTCCGCCTTTCCTTTTTCGATCAATTCTAACATTCCAGCGAACTTTGTTCGCCCAGGTTCTTTGGCAGTTTTGGATTCCTGAAAGGAGTAGACAATTTCAAGTTTTTCTTTGGCGGCAAATTCTTTCAATTCAGTAATTTGGGCTTCAACACTTAACACCTGACGATCATCTTCTTCGGTGCTTTTTCTGGCATAAAGTACATAACGCATAATTTCCTCCTTTATTTTATAAAAATTTTCTTTTAATTGATTCAGAATCGAAAGTGGCATTTTGAAGCAAAAATTCCCTACAATTTGGTCGCCGCCGAAGGCGGCGCAAACTCCCAAAATTTGACATTTCCGATTTGGTGC
>VMGK01000016.1 GCA_007376535.1 Candidatus Berkelbacteria bacterium Licking1014_7
AATTTGTTATTAACCCCTACAAAGAACAATATCAATCAACTTAAAAAAGTGACATTTCTACTTTGCACAAATGTGACATTTCTATTTTGATTTGACAGAAATTATTTAGCATAAAATTGCTTTTTGACTTACTTTAAGGTAAAATTAAGGCAAAGGTGGAAAAATGAAAATGAAATGGACACTTATTATCGTGGGTGGTTTGGTGGCTTTAGGTGCTATTTTAATGATTATTAGAGGTGAGGAAGATACCTGGATCAAGGATAGTCGGAGTGTCTGGGTCAAACACGGAAATCCCAGCAAAACGCCTTCCCAAGTAATAGAGCAGCAAGAGTTAATCCAAAAAGTCCTTAATTTATATCAAAAAGCAAAGGAACAAGGAACAGATTTTACAAATGGCCCCTGTTTAGGAACCATTGATTCTGATTGGGTGGCAGATATTGCTCACAGCCCCCGCCAAGATGGAGATGATTTACCCGAAAACCAATGCCCAGATTTTAGAGAAGGCAAAGCCAACCATTTCATCGAACTGGATCCAAAAGGGGAGATAATCAAGGTGAGATAAAAAAGCGAGATGACAAAAACCGAAAAGATATTAAAATTAAAGGGGAAAACCTTAGTCATTATTGATTGGGCAAATGTTTATGGTTGGTTTAAGAAATTAGGATGGGAAATTGATCCAAAAAAACTTTACAAATATTTGAAGGGTTATTCTCAAATTACTGATATCCGTTTTTATTTCGGAGTTGAAAAAGGCAATAAAAAATCAGAGGAGTTTCAAAGTCAGATTAAACGGATCGGCTATGCCCTGATTTCTAAAGAGTTAAAATGGGTGCCGGTATCTTTAGACAGAGCTCATTTTAAGAGATTTTTTAAAGAACTAAACAAGATTACTGACGGGCTCCAAGAATCAAATTCTAAAATCGCCGCCCAAATATTGAGTACGATTAAAACTCCTATTTATAGAAGAAAATGCGATTTTGACTGTGAGATATCAATTGATGTCATGAAAAATATTGATCAAATAGATAGTTTGATTTTGTTTAGTTGAGATGGGGATTATGCTGTAGTTATTGATGAATTAATAAGAAGAGGTAAACAGGCAATAGTGGTTTTTGCCAGAGGACACAAGGGTAAGGAGTATCAGGATTTCAAGAAGGGATTATATCTATGTCCAGTTGATCACTTAAAAAGGTATTTGGAATAAAATATCCCGAGAGATTTCTCTCTCGGGCGTGATTAATTATATCTTAGCAAAGTGTTATCAAATTGTCAAGCCCCCGCTGAAATCGCAGCACGAGCCGTGAACGAATAGTTCAATTAAGACGAGTGCTAAGATTGGTGGGGTCAAGAGCCAAATTGTGGAAAAATAAAATGTCTAAAAGTTTTACTGTCCGCGATTTGCCGAAAACCGACTTGTCCGCCGAAGCTTCAGCGAAGGTGGAGAGGCCGAGGGAGAAACTTCTTAAATATGGTTAATCTAAGAGTTAAAAAACTGGTCAACAAAATAAACATTGAAAATGGTTATCAGGTTTTGGAAATTATCACACCTGAGGAATTTATTGGAGGCGAAAATGAAAACATTACCTAAGTATTCAAAAGCACAGTACGAGGTTTGGGATTGGAAGCGCAAAGAAGTCTATTGGGCCGTTGCGGAATTGGTGAAAAATCGATTGGAGAAGGCAAAAAATGTATAAGAAGGAATGATGCACCTGTGCAACAAAAATTGTTTTTTGTTGCAGAATGTTGACAAAGTGCAACAATATGCTATCATAAAATTATGAAACCGTATCATCCACCAAAATTACCAGTAAAAATAGATCTCGGGTCTCTTGCTAAAGAAATTGAAGGGGCGTCTTTTGAATTGGGTAAACTCGATGGATTACATCGCAATCTGCCCAATCCATCTCTTTTAATTGCGCCTTTAATTACCAAAGAAGCCACAATTAGTTCCAAAATTGAAGGCACAAAAAGCACTGTTTCTGATGTCTTTTTATATGAGTCAGGAGAAAAAACAAAGTATCCTGATATTGTTGAGGTAACTAATTACCGAAAGGCGATGATATGGTCTATGCAAGTTTTAATGGAAAGAAAATTTAATCTATCCTTTATGAAGGAATTGCATAGTATTTTATTAGAAGATACGAGAGGGCATCGCAAGAAGGGAGAATTCAGAAAAGAACAGGTTTTTATTGGAAAAGAAGGGGCGACAATCGAACAAGCAACCTATATTCCCCCGGAAAATATTCTCGTACCGGAATATATGGAAAATTTAGAAAAATATATTTTGGGTAACGACGAAAATCATTTGGTCAAAGCTGCCTTGATTCATTATCAATTTGAGGCAATTCACCCTTTTTTAGACGGGAACGGCCGAATTGGCAGATTAATTATTCCTCTATTCTTACATCAAAAGGGACTGCTTTACCAACCGATACTATATTTAAGTGGTTATTATGAGAAGTATAGAGGCAAGTATATTGATGCTTTACATCATGTTGATGAAACGCGCAAATACGAAGAATGGGTCAAATTTTTCTTAATTTCCGTAAAAGAACAAGCAAAAGAAACGCAAATATTAATCCAGAGAATAACAGACTTGGTACGTGAAATTCAAGAAAGAACAGAGACGGTAAAATCTCCTTATATTGCCAAAGTAATTAACTTTATCTTTAAAAAACCAATTTTTACCGCGAAAGATCTTAACAATAATATTAAGGCTAACAGGGTTACTTCTTTAAGATTGATTCGAAAATTAATTGAATTGGGGATTTTGATGCCGTTTCGACCCCCAAAAAAGCGAAGGCTGTTTGTATTTAAAGATTTATTAAGGTTGTTATAAAATGCCACACGATATTATCAATCGGGCAAAGTTAGAGGAGAAAACATGAAATCGTATTATCGGATAATGCTTGGTCGGGGAAGCATACACGCAGAAGAAGCGCGCAAAGGAAATTTTATTGGCGTTGGCTGGTTTGAAAATCTTGACCTAACAAATAAGTTGGCTGACTACTGGCGGGATTTTAACAAAGCGATGATTCCTATATATCTCAAAGAAAATCCAGAAAGCTCAAAAGTAGCAGCTGGGCTTGCTTGTGGTTTTTCATGGACAATCGCCAAAGGAATCCAAATAGGCGATATCGTTTTGTGCCCGGATGGTAAGGGTTCATATTATGTTGGAGAAATTGCAACCGATTATGAATATCATAAAGACGAAATTCTGCCTCATCGTCGTCCTGTTCGCTGGTTTTCAGAAAAAATTGAAAGGGCGCAAATGAGCGAAGCGTTGCAAAACTCAACCGGTTCAATCGGCACCGTCAGTAACATTACAAAATATACCGAGGAAATAGAAAAACTAATTTTTGGGAATCGCCCCCCAGATATTGTCGCCACCGATGAAACTATAGAAGATCCATCGGTGTTTGCTTTAGAAATGCACTTGGAAGAATTCTTGGTGCAAAATTGGAAACACACGGAACTCGGCAAAAAATACGATATTTTTAAAGAAGAAGGTGAAATTGTCGGACAACAGTACCCCAGCGATATTGGACCAATTGATATTTTGGCAATCAGTAAAGATAAAAAAGAACTTTTGGTCGTTGAGTTGAAAAAAGGAAGGGCAAGTGACGTCGTTGTCGGTCAGGTCCAGAGTTATATGGGCTATGTTAAAGAAGAACTGGCGGAAAAAGGACAAGCAGTTCACGGGGTAATTATTGCTCATGAAGACGACGTTCGTCTGCGCCGCGCCCTATCAGTAACCCAAAATATTGATTTTTATACGTATAAAGTTAGTTTTAAACTTGTAAAGGATTGAATTATGCCAAACTCATCATCAGCTAATATTGGTTTTGAAGAAAAACTCTGGGCTGCGGCTGACAAAATGCGCGGCTCGATGGACCCTTCGGAATACAAACACGTTGTTTTGGGTCTTATTTTTTTAAAGTATATCTCTGACTCATTTGAAAAATTGCATGAAAAGTTAGTTAAGAAGGAGGGTAAAGAAGAGGCCGAAGATAAGGATTATTACACTGCCGAAAATGTCTTTTGGGTGCCGCAAGTTGCGCGCTGGAATTTTTTAAGAGATAAGGCAAAAAATCCAGAAATTGGCACTCTAATTGACGACGCGATGATCGCGATTGAAAAAGAAAATCCCGATCTTAAGGGGGTTTTGCCTAAAGATTATGCTCGACCCGGGCTTGATAAAGTGCGACTTGGCGGAGTGATAGACATCTTAAGTGATGTTGATCTTGTTGAGGAAAAAAATAAATCAAAAGATGTTTTGGGTAGAATTTATGAATATTTTTTAGGCCGATTCGCTGATCAAGAAGGCAAGGGCGGCGGTGAGTTCTATACGCCCCAGTCCGTTGTTAAGTTATTAGTTGAAATGATCGAACCATACAAAGGTCGAGTTTTTGACCCCTGTTGTGGTTCGGGAGGTATGTTCGTTCAAAGCGAGAAATTTGTTAAAGAGCACGGCGGAAGAATTGAAGATATTCATATCTTCGGTCAAGAATCCAATCATACCACTTGGCGACTTTGCAAGATAAATTTAGCTGTTCGTGGTATCGGCGGAGAGATTATGCACGGCGACAGTTTTCACAATGACCAGCACAAAGATCTGAAATCCGATTTTATTTTGGCTAATCCTCCATTTAATGACAGCGACTGGGGTGGTGAAAATTTGAGAAACGATGTTCGTTGGCAATACGGTGTTCCGCCGGTCGGCAACGCCAACTATGCTTGGATCGAGCATTTTATCCATCATCTTTCGCCTTCAGGCATTGCTGGATTTGTGATGGCAAATGGAGCGCTCGCGTCAAACACATCGGGAGAAGGCGAGATTAGAAAAAATCTTATTACAGAAGGATTGGTGGATTGTATAATCGCAATGCCAGACAAACTATTTTATAATGTCGGTATTCCATGTACTCTTTGGTTTGTTTCGCGTGATAGACACGATCATAAATACAGAAATCGCCATGATGAGATATTATTCATTGATGCCAGAAAAATGGGGCGAATGATTGATCGCCGTCACCGCGAATTAACTGACGAAGAAGTTAAACTTATTTCCGGAACCTATCATAACTGGCGAAACAAGAACGGCAAATACGAAGACAAAAAAGGATTTTCCAAAGCGGCGAAAATCGATGAAGTCGAAAAAAACGGCTTCGTCCTCACTCCCGGCCGCTATGTCGGCTCGGAAATAATTGAAGAAGACGACGAAGTTTTTGAGGAAAAAATGAAGCGGTTGACCACTGAACTAAGTCAACAATTTCAACAATCAAAAGAATTGGAAGAAAAGATAAAAGAGAATTTGAATAAGGTTGGGTTTTAGTATGAATATAAAATGGGAAATAATAGTTAATCAGTTTATTGCACAAATCATAGCAGCAATTGCATTATTTATACTTAGTTTAATTTTTCTAGATAATAAGAAAGTGGTTGCTCCCTGGCTTTATAAATATTTTAATAAAAATTTTTCTAGATATTTTTACAAATTCTTGCTAGCTATAATGCATCCATATTTTAGATTAATTATTGTTGTATTTTTAATTATAATTATAAATTATCAAGGCGGGAACTGGATTTATTCACTAATACTTGTATTAGTGACTCTTTCATTGTTAATAAGGCCAGAAAGATATGAGAGATTTTTACCCGTTTCTGAATTTTCAGATTCATTTAATGACTTGGATAGTTGGGAAAGAAAATCAGGTAACCCTGTTAAAGAATCTGATTTTGGGAAACCTGCTCCCGATCTAATTTTAAAATATACAGGATCTGACCCTAAAAATTCTTGTCTCATTAATAAACAAATAAATGAATATAATGGCGTTATTGAGTGTGATTTTTATCTAGAACCAAATGCTGTTTTTAATATTATATTCCTAGGAAATAAAGATAATGAAAGGTGGTACATGGCAAGATTTGACTCAAGAATATCGGAATCTGATGGTTTTTTAATCAAAGATGAAGGTATGGGTCAACAAAATTGGAGATTTTTTCAAATGTCAGGGACACAAACAAGTATTAAAGAATGGCATCGTGCAAGAGTTGTCTTTAATTCTGAAAAAGTTTTTATGTATAAAGACGGCCAACTCCTCGTTGAATTTGAAAAACCTGATAAATTTGGAAATAAAATGGGTATATTTAATGAAGTTGCCGATGTACACGTAGATAATTTTTCTTTTACTAAAAATTTATTATGAAAACTAATCAAACAAAATTTAAACAAACCGAAATTGGCCAAGTCCCGAAGGATTGGGGGGTTTTGAAAGTTTCTGATGTTGCGGCTATAAATTCTAAAGTTTTAAATAAAAATTATCCTTACCAAGAAATAGAATATCTCGACACCTCCTCAACGGATAATGGGCAAATTTTAGATTGGCAAAAACTGAAACTCGGAAAAGCCCCAAGTCGAGCAAAAAGGATATTAAAAGAAAAAGATATTGTTATATCTACGGTACGGCCAAATTTAAAACATTTTGCAATAATGGGTGATATTAAAGAAAACGCGATTGCCTCAACAGGTTATGCGGTGATATCGGCCCAAAAATCAGACCATAAATATTTGTATTATCGACTTACGACAGATGATATTACCGAGCATTTATCCAAAATTGCCGAGACCAGCACTTCGACCTATCCGTCTATTAGACCGGAAATAATTGCGAATTTAGAATTTCCTTTTCCCCCGCTACCCGAACAGCAAAAAATCGCTGAAATTTTAGGGGCATTGGATGAGAAGATTGAAATGAATCGGAAAATGAATAAAACTTTGGAGCAAATCGGCCAGGCAATCTTCAAGCGGTGGTTTATGGAAAATAATGACTTAAATAATTGGAAATACGAAGATCTAGAAAATATCGTTGATATAGAGTACGGAAGAGGGCTGCCGGATGAGATAAAAAATGGACCATATTTAGTCTATGGCGCCGGCGGAATTAAGGGTTTTTCAAATAACCATAATGAGGAAAATGCGCAGCTGATAATTGGTTGCAGAGGAACCTGCGGAAACATCACTTTGACCAAGCCGCGATCTTTTGTTACTCATAATTCTTTAGTTCTAAGAATAAAAGACGGACAGAAGTTTAAAATATTTTCATTAAAATATTTTTTATCTCAAGCGCCGATCCAAGGAGTGATAACCGGCTCCACACAGCCACAAATCACGATTAATAATTTATCAAAATTACCAGTTTTGATACCCGATGAGTTAATAATAGAAAAATTTAATGAATTATTGGAGCCAATTTTTAATTTTACCAATAAAATTGAAGAACAAAATAAAACTTTATCCCAAATCCGCGATTCGCTTTTGCCGCGGTTGATGAGTGGAAAGTTGAGGGTAGGATGAAAGATAGCCAAAAGGATTTAATAACAGCTAGTTTAAAGGGAATAGCTTCGCAAATTCCAATTGTAGGTGGTTTAGCTACAGCATATTCAGAGTATGAGAATTCAACAAAAATAAGACGAATGGAAGCTTTTTTTACTGATTTGGATAAGAAATTCAAATCAAATCAGGAGAAGATTGATAAGGATTACATAAAAACTGATGAAGCAGCTCAGTTACTTGAAAAGGTGGTAAGATCGATAAGCGAAGAGAGTGATATTGAAAAAAGAAAGCTATTAACCAATTATCTGTTAAATTCATATTCCTATCGTTTCTCTAAAAAAACAGAAAAATTGATCATCTTAAATGCTATTCAAGTTATGACGCCTTTGCAAGTGTTCGTTTTGGATTTAATAAGAGACCATATTCCGCCTGATAATGTAATTATTGGTTCAGATTATAATCCTGATGCATCAGATAAACCTATAATTAAATACGTTTCCGAGAAAACTATTGTTGAATATTTTGCCAGTAATAATGGAATAGCAGCAGAAGAAATTGAGGCGACGCTTTTTTCAATGATGGGACAAGGCCTACTTGAAACACATTCTACAAGAGGATGGACAACAGTCGGAGGCAAAATGGGTATCATTGGCTATCGCCCTACAAAGCTAGGTCTCCTAGTTCTTGAATATTTAAAGGAGAATGAATGAAATACACTGAATCAAATTTAGAAGAAGCAACTTTAGAATGGTTTGAAGAATTGGGATATCAAATCATTGGTGGGCCGGATATTGATCCTGAAAGCGAAAAGCCGGAACGCAAAGATTTCTCCCAGGTTATTTTAGCCGACCGCTTACATAGCGCTATTGCTAAAATTAATCCTGAAGTTCCTTTTGAAGCCCAGGAAGAAGCGGCGAAGAAGGTTGAAAATGCAACCCATTCCAGCAATCAATTAGTTATTAGCAACCGCAACTTTCACAAAATGCTTACTGACGGAGTGGATGTTGAATATCGAAGACCCGATGGTTCGATTGCCGGCGATAAAGTTTGGCTGGTTGATCGAAAGAACATGAAAAATAATGATTGGTTAGTAGTCAATCAATACACAATTATTGAAAATAAAGAACGACGGCCGGATGTGGTAGTTTTTATTAATGGCTTGCCAATAGCGGTGTTTGAACTCAAGAATTTAGCCGATGAAAAAGTAACAGTTAAAGACGCATTTAATCAAATCCAAACTTACAAAAATGATATTCCTTCGTTATTTACTTATAACGAGCTTTCAATTATCAGCGATGGTCATGATGCCCGAGTGGGAACCGTAACTTCAGAAATGGATCGGTTTATGCGCTGGCGAACAATTGACGGCGAGGAGGTTGCCTCTGACGACATTCCTCAACTCGAAGTTCTAATTCGGGGAATGTTTGATAAAACGCGGCTTTTGGATATTTTATTTCACTTCGTGGTCTTTGATGAAGGCAAGGAGAAAATCGATAAAAAGATTGCCGCTTATCACCAATATCACGCCACTAATAAAGCGATTGAGAAAACTTTGAAAGCAACCTCTGCTTCAGGCGATCAACGAGGTGGAGTTGTTTGGCATACCCAAGGCTCGGGCAAAAGTTTGACAATGGTTTTTTACACCGGAAAACTGGTTGAAGTTTTGGATAACCCGACGATTGTCGTTTTAACCGACAGAAATGATCTTGATGACCAACTTTTTAAAACTTTTAGCCGATGCTCGGAATTGTTAAGACAAGAACCAAAACAAGCCAAAAGTCGCCGGCATTTAAGAGATCTCTTAAGGGTGACGGCCGGTGGAGTGGTTTTTACAACTATTCAAAAATTTTTAGAAAAAGGTTTTTTGGATAAATATTTACTTTCCGATCGAAGAAATATTGTGGTGATTGCTGACGAGGCCCATCGCAGCCAATATGATTTTATTGATGGATACGCGAGACATATGCACGAGGCTTTACCTGCCGCCACATTTATTGGGTTTACAGGCACACCGATTGAACTCTCCGACAAAAGCACACGGGCTGTGTTTGGTGATTATGTCGATATTTATGATATTTCTCAAGCAGTCGAAGATAAAACCACCGTGCCAATTTACTATGAAGCACGCCTTGCTAAGATTGAACTTTTAGAATCAGAGAGGCCAAAGATTGATCCGGAGTTTGAGGAATTAACCGAAGGCGAAGAAGTCGAGATGAAAGAGAAACTCAAAAGCAAATGGGCAAGGCTGGAGGCAATGGTTGGTTCTGAAAAAAGAATTAAATTGATTGCCGAAGATTTAGTCAAACATTTTGAAGACCGAATGGCAGTCATTGAGGGTAAAGGAATGATCGTGGCGATGAGTCGGAGAATTGCGGTTGAATTGTATGACGAGCTAATAAAACTTCGGCCCGATTGGGAAGACAAAAATGATTCAAAAGGATTTTTAAAAGTTGTGATGACCGGCTCGGCCGCTGATCCGCAAAATTATCAACCGCATATTAGAAACAAAGAGTCCTTGGAAAAATTGGCTGATAGGATGAGAGATCCTAATACAGATTTGAAGTTAGTTATTGTTCGCGATATGTGGCTGACTGGTTTTGATGTGCCAAGTATGCACACGATGTATATTGATAAACCGATGAAGGGTCACGGTTTGATGCAGGCGATTGCTCGGGTTAATAGGGTTTACAAGGATAAGCAGGGCGGCTTGGTTGTTGACTATTTGGGAATCGCTCCACAACTTAAAGAGGCCTTGGCGAATTATACCGAATTGGATCAAGAAGAGACAGCCATCCCACAGGAAGAGGCGGTTTCGGCTATGATTGAGAAGTATGAAATAGTCAAGGCGATGTATCACGACTTTGATTATCATGATTATTTCAAGGTCTCTTCTGGTCGGAAAACGCAAATTATCGCTGAGGCGATGAACTTTATTTTAGGAATGGAAGATGAAGGTAAACGATATCGGAAAGCAGTCGTGGAACTATCACAAGCTTTTTCTTTGGCTGTGCCGCACGATAAAGCATTGGAGATTCGCGATGAGGTCGCTTTCTTTCAAGCCGTCAAGGCGGGAATCGCTAAATCACCGGCAATAGTTTCTGGACCGACCGAGGAAGATTATGATCACGCCATTAAACAGATTGTTTCAAGCGCTGTAACATCAACTGAAGTTGTTGATATATTTACTGCTGCTGGGTTAGATAAGCCGAATGTAGCAATTTTATCCGATGAATTTTTGGAAGAAATTCGAGGACTTGAGCGAAAAAACCTCGCTTTGGAAGCACTGAAAAAACTTTTAAATGATCAAATAAAATCTATTGCCCGTAAAAATGTAGTAAAATCCCGATCATTTTTAGCTCTTTTGGAACAGACGATTCGCAAATATCAGAATCGTACAATCGAGACGGCTCAAGTGATTGCCGAATTGATTAATTTGGCCAAGGAAATTCGAAAAGAAGTTGAAAAAGGAAAAGAGTTGGGGTTGTCCGACACTGAAGTGGCTTTTTATGATGCTTTGGCCGATAACGAGAGTGCGATCACCGAGCTTGGAGATAAAACCTTGAAATTGATTGCCCAAGAATTAGTCAAAATGTTACGCGAAAATACCACAATTGACTGGACTTTAAGAGAGAGTGTGAGGGCTAAAATTAGAATCGCGGTTAAAAAATTATTAAAGAAATATAACTATCCGCCGGACAAACAAGAGGGCGCAACCCAATTAGTTCTGTTGCAGGCCGAGACGGTGTGTAAGGATTGGGCGGGAAATTAAAAGAACTTTCGGATTCGGTTTCGGTTTCAAATAAATCAATGAAAAGAGAAATATGAATGAAATAATCTACATCTTAATAAATGAAGCCATGCCGGGATATGTAAAGATTGGGCGAACTTCATCTAATCTCGAACAAAGGATTCGGGATCTAAGCGCATCCTCGAGTATTCCAATTCCGTTTACATGCTTTTATGCATGCACAGTAAAGAATGCCCAGTTTGTTGAACATCAATTACATGATGCTTTTGATAATAACCGGATAAACCCAAAAAGAGAATTTTTTCAAATAGCACCGGAACGAGTTGTTTCTGCATTAAAATTAGCTGAAATTGAAAATATTACACCTAAAGAGGATTTTGTAGAGAATCGGGAAGATCAACGAGCACTTAATAAGGCGAGAAAGATAAGAGAGAAATTTAATTTCAATATGGCAAATATACCAGCTGGCGCAGAGTTGATATTTAGTCGAGACGAGAATATCAAAGCGAAAGTTATTGATAACCATTCAATAGAGTATGATGGTAAGAAAACAAGCCTCTCAAAGTCTGCTCAGAAAATACTTGGCTATGTTTACGGCGTTGCCGGAACAGATTATTGGATGTACGAAGACGAGACACTTGACGAACGAAGGAAAAGATTGGTAGCACAGGAATAAAAAGGGAAAAGGGGGACGCTCCCCCGCCTGCCATGCGTTGCCGCAAGGCATTGTGGGCAGGCGAATAGAGATTGAAAATATGATTAAGAATGATAACAATTTTGCTTATATAGACGCTGCCAATTTGCATAATGGAGTGCGCGAATTAGGATGGAAATTGGATTACAAGCGTTTTCGCGTCTGGCTTCGCGAGAAATATTCTGTTCAAACAGCATATATTTTTATTGGTCTAATTCCAAAATACAAAGATATTTATAAATCTTTGCAG
>VMGK01000017.1 GCA_007376535.1 Candidatus Berkelbacteria bacterium Licking1014_7
AAATTTGTTATTAACCCCTACAAAGAACAATATCAATCAACTTAAAAAAGTGACATTTCTACTTTGCACAAATGTGACATTTCTATTTTGATTTGACATATCCCGTGAATATGTGTGCTTTTCGCCCATATTCACTGGTTTTTGTATCGCTAGGTTTTGTTTTAGTCCTCTGGCTGACTTCTTCCCTTTTCAAAAAATTCTCCCCCAACTATAGCGCCCTGTTTCTCAGCTTCTTGAAAAGCTTTTAACAATCCCTCAACCGTATCTGCAGTACCATCTTTCATGGCTCGACAAACTGGGCAATCATCGAATTCTTCGTATTTTTCTGATTTATCCTTACTCATAATTTTCTCCTTTCTTTTTTTTCATAATACCAAAACCTCATCGCAAAATCAAAAAACCCTGCCCGCCGTGGCGGGAGCCCAATGCTGGACGATTTTTTTTGTTTTACAGGTTTCAAAACTCCGGGGGTCGGACTCGAACCGACAACCTTGACCTTAACAGGGTCCTGCTCTGCCATTGAGCTACCCCGGATTGTTAATGTATCCTGCTTTTTAAATATTTTCGTCCAAAGCCTGTTTTGAAATATCGCTCCCTTTTTCCCGCCTGTCGTTTATCAAGACACGCTTCAAAGTAAACTAATTTTAATGGTCTAAAATTTTTGGTTGAATTTACATTGCCACAATAATGTTGTTTTATTCTTCGTTTAATGTTAGAAGTGCTCCCAATATAAAATTACTTTGATCTATTACTGTATAATACATAAGTGTAGTACAACATAATAATCTAATTCTACTCTGCCATTGTCCGCCGTTCAACTTCGCAGAACAGGCGGAAAATTAATTCAAATCTCCCGCCCGCAGTCGCCAAGCGACAGCTTTGGCGGGCGGGCAAAATGCAAATCTCAAAATTATTTTTGAGCCCGTCTCATTTTCAATGAGCCGAGATTTTATTCAATGATTGACAAAATTATTTTACCAAACCTTACCACAAAAAACAAGCACACCCTTGATTAATGTCAGTTAAACCGCTATAATCAAACTAATTTGTTCTATAACAACCAGGAGGCAAGCGATGACAAACGACACTTTTGTCAAAAGGAATTTGATTAGAATCACGTTTTGCATAATCGTTTTTATCCTTCTACTGACTACTTTGGCAAAAAGCCAGCCACACCCTATCAAAGAATTGTATCAAACCAAAATCACCAGCCAC
The DNA here is from genome assembly GCA_007376535.1 of Candidatus Berkelbacteria bacterium Licking1014_7. Classification (GTDB taxonomy): domain Bacteria; phylum Patescibacteriota; class UBA1384; order GWA2-35-9; family CG2-30-39-44; genus VMGK01. The sequence continues at coordinate 1,216 of VMGK01000017.1, forward strand.
TCTCAATATGATTATATCTCGCATTTGCCGGGCGCGCGCAGTCGTGGGAAAATCTACTTCAATGCCAAACATCCCGAACAATCTCTGTATGCCCCGCAAAACCCTATCAATCAAACCTTACAGCCGTTTTTCTCCATTGAATATCTGATAAATTACAAAGAACGACTTTATCTGAAAATTCAATATCCTCTGACGGCTGACCACCAAAAAACCCGCGATTTTGAAAAGTCGCTGTAAGGAGAGTAGGATTCAAACTAACATCAATTGAGCGGAGTTGATTTTATCCAGAATTCAAGGCGCGAGGAGCGAAATGTGTCAATAGACACAGGAGCGACGAGCAACACCGAAGCTGGATAAAATCAGCCCGCCCTACGGGAAGGTTCAAAAATGGCTGATTTCTGTGTTGCTCCTCCTCAAGGTACCTTTGGGTACGATTTCGTCGTCGCAGCCTGCCCCGCACCCAAACCTGAAGCGGAACACGGACGGATAGTCCGAGTGAAGCATTTAAGTTTGGGTGCGGGGTCTTGAAATCATCTCATTTTTGAACTTCTCAAGCTGATGATAGTTTGAATCCTACTCTCCTAAGGCAATATCCATTTGGTCTTAACTGATAATTCGCCCGGCGAACAATATTCTATTTCCCAATGCCAAACCGGCGCATGGATTGACATTGACAATCAACGACTATGGGTAATCCTGATTATTCCGCCAGTTAAAAACGCCAAAGAACAAAATCAAGACCTGCCGAAATTTAAGCCATTCAGCACTTTTGTCATCTCCCAGCCCAACCCAGAAAACCCATCTCAAATCCTTTTCTGGCGCTGGTGCCGACAACCTTAGGATTTTCGCAAAATAACAAAAAACGCGCAAGTCCTTTTTTTATGACAAAAAATCTGATAGAATAGAATTATGAAAATATTTATCGGATCGGATCATCGGGGCTACAAACTCAAATCAAAAATCAAAAATCAAAAATCAAAAGTTAATTTTGAAGATTTGGGTGTTTTTTCTGAGGAAAACGCTGATTATCCCATTATCGCCGAAAAGGTGGCAAACGAGGTAATAAAAAATCCTGATAGTTTAGGGATTCTAATCTGCGGTTCGGGACAGGGAATGTGTATTGCCGCCAATAAAATTAAGGGTGTGCGGGCGGCTATTGCCTGGAATGAAGCAACGGCGCGAGCCGGACGCGAAGACGACCATATTAACATTTTGTGCCTTTCGGCTGATTATGTAGATGAGACAAAAAATTTAAAAATCATCAAAACGTTTTTGAGCGCTACGCCCAAAAACGAGAAGAGATATTTGCGCCGGCTGTCCCAAATTCAAAAAATAGAAAATAACAGTTAACCACAAACTCCAATCTCCAAGGTTCGTAATTTATAGTTAAAAACAATTAAGATTCAGAAAAACGGAGAAAATTATGGGAGAAAGAAAATCAATAGCAGAAGACGAAAAAATCGGGCTTAATCAAAACGAAGTATGGATAGTTGATGACGAAGACGAAATTCTTGATTCGATAATGAGGGCTTTGATGCTTGATGCCAAAAAGGGTGGAATTGAAATAAAAAGGTTTTCAACAGCTCAAGAGCTACTTGAAGAAATGCAACGGAGGCAAGATGCAAAACAAAAAATTGCTGGTACAATTTTAGTGGATAAAGAATTGAGAAAAGACGATCCGAAATTGCAAGATGGCTGCGAATTAGTTAGAAGAATTATTGAAAACCAAAACATTGATACTCCCAACTTAATAGCACATAGTGCTGTTGATGAATATAATGAACGATTGATTGAAGCGGGAGCAAATAGTGCTTTGAAAAAAGGGCAATTATTGGCGATTAGAGAAATAATTAGCCGGTTAAGCGAGGGGGAATAATGGCAGAAGAGTTAATAGCATCACAACAAGAAACGGAAAACGAAAATAGTACCAAAAATGTAGATGTGCTTGAGCAAGGAGGACATAAAGAGTTGCAAAATATCGCACAAGGATCATATCAAGTAGCTGTTCGCAATGTCGAACAAATCAACAAAGCACAAGCAAATAGACAATTTTATAAGGAACAATTTGGGGTGGATATTCCATATTTAGACATGACTCAATATCTTACTCCTGACTTGACATTTGAACAACTTAAGAGATTTAAAGAAGATAAAAGGGAGTATGCAACATTTCATGGAATTGTCCCCCTAATACCCAAATCGCCAGAAAGCCAACATAAAAACACAGAATTTATTAAATTATTAGTTGAGCAAATTATCAATAGTGCATTGCTTGATCACACTCTTGGTCGCGAAGGAGGTAAAAAAACGATAGAAGACGCCATTATTTTATGCGAAAGAAAATTATTTAAAGAACCCGGTGGTTTTTATGTTACGCCTGTTACAAATAGCTGGGGAAGTAATTCGGTTTATTTGACAAATCCGAGAAATAAAACTACCGTTTTTTATTTCAATGAACATTTATTAGATTTAATCACACCGAAAGACCATACAGATAAGGATGAAAAAGCGCTTAATTTTAGAACAGGCAGTCGCGCCGAACATTTTCAAGAGGGAGCCAGCCCTCATAAATTATTAGAATCTCTTCGCAGTGGAATAATTAGTTTTCCTAAACTGAATACATGCCTTGGTATTAAAATGTATGTTCCAGTTATCCTTGACAGAGAAAAAGGTAAACTTTTTATCGGACCTGTCCCCGATGAGGTTATTGATTTATGTTCTTTTAATGATGGGGAAATTGCCGATAATAATATCTTAGTTAAAAGTGTGAGCGATGTGTCTGGCAGGATATACGATTTAAAAATAGAAGATGTTAATAGTGGCGAGAGGTATCCTATTGTGTTGCCAATTCAAAAAATCTTACCTTCGATAGTCAGTGGAATTATAGAATATGGTCTTTTTGGAATGATTAATAAAGTTGCCGTGCCAAATGAAAACGGAAAATTCAGATTATATGATGGAACAGGGAACGAAATTGATGTTAATAGAAAAGATAAACAAGCTGATCATGAAGAATTTGTTAATAAAGAGTATGCCCAAATATTAGAAAATGGTAATTGGAACGAGTTACAAGATTACAGGATTAGGACTGGTGTTGAATGTAAACTACCTGGCGATATTATACAAAAAGGGTATTTAACTGGGCTCGAACGAGAATATGAGGGTTTGAACCCAAATTTTCAAGAAGAATACAAAAAGAAAATATTATATTCGCTATTAAAATCATACTATAAATTTACAAAAATACCCCCTTCCGTTGATACTATAAATAAAATAATTGCAAAATATCCATTTATGGCAGAGTTTCTTGAGGAAAATTTTTCAACTAGAGAATATATAAATGTATCTTTTACATGTGAGAAATTAGACGAAATATTAAATAATCCTCAGTATACACCAGAAGATATTTTAAATTTATTCAATTCAGATTTTAAAGATATTTTTAATAGTAGTATAGGAGTGTGGGAAGGATATTCATTGCGCGAACATACCTTAATGGTGATGAAGCAATTTAGAAAATATTTTAAAGGCAAACCATTGCCTGCCAATATAGAAGAAAAAAAAATTGAAATTATTTTAGCTCTTCATGATATAGGTAAGCCCCGAGCTATATCGGAAAAAAATAAAAACAAGGCATATGAATATACCAGTGATATTATAGAAAAAGTTTTATCTAAGTTAGCTTTTAGTAGGGAGCAAATCGTTCTGTCTACTGCACTAATAAATGGTGACCCAATAGGTTCTTACTTGAAGGGTGGAAATATTACGGAATCAGCAAAAAAAATTATCAATATGGCAAAAAGTTCAGGTATACAAGCTAAGGATTTTTGGCAGTTATTAAAAATATATTATCTAGTTGATGCTGGAAGTTATACCGAAGATGCCGGAGGGAAAAAATCATTGGACAGATTATTTTCTTTTGATCATGATAGTAAAACGATGGCTTTTGCCCCTCAGGTTGATATAAAAATCAATGAACTTGAAAAAGAAATCGACAAGATAATGGCTATAAGCTAAAATCCGGAATTGTTTTTTTGGGAAATTGAAAACCGATGAAAGATATTTGCGCCGGCTGTCCCAAATTCAAAAAATAGAAAATTATAAATAGTACACAAATACACAGATTGCACAGATTTCGCAGATAAATATTGAGATATTATTAAATAGTACACAAATACACAGATTGCACCAATAACGCAAATAATTAATGATGAATCCTGAAAATATTCGGACCAATCAAACGGAAAATATGCCAAAAGAAATCGAAACTCCGGAAAAAATTATTAATGTTTGTCAAGCGGTCAAAGATGCGGGCGGACAGGCGCTAATTGTTGGCGGCTGGGTGCGCGACAAACTGCTCGGCTTGGATTCAAAGGATATTGACCTGGAAATTTTTGGGTTGGGAAAATCAAAACTCGAAGAAGCGCTAAAAAAATTCGGCTTAACCAAAGAAGTGGGTAAAACTTTTGGGGTGTATAAAATCGGCGATATTGATGTGGCGCTGGCTCGCTTAGAAACTAAAACTGGTGAAAAACACACTGATTTTGAGGTTAAAACCAGCCCGGCTTTTACTCCCGAGCAAACTTCGCGCCGGCGGGACTTTACGGTTAATGCCCTGATGTACGATCCGGTGAGGAGCGAAGTTTTAGATTTCCATAACGGGTTGGCTGATTTGGATAAAAAAATCTTGCGAGTGGTAGATGAAAAAACTTTCATTGAAGATCCTTTGCGCGTTTATCGGCTAGCTTCTTTATCAAGCCGTTTAGGTTTTGAGGTTGAACCTAAAACCCAAGCAACTTGTCAACAAATGATGCCTGAATTAAAACATTTACCTAAAGAGCGAGTAAGTGAGGAGTGGAAAAAAATTTTATTATCGCCTAACCCGTCTAAAGGGCTTAAAATTTTAGAAAAATTGGGTATTTTGAAACAATATTTTCCAGAAATCGATCAAATGATAGGAGCCAAACAAGATCCAATTTACCACCCCGAAGGAGATGTCTGGACACACACGCTTTTAGCGCTTGATTATTCTGCTTCGCAAAAAAACAAATTCACGGTTCGCCTGGCAACCTTGCTTCACGACATTGGCAAACCCAGCCAAACCGAACATAAAGAAGATAATCGCATTAGCCATTACAAACACGAAAGTAAAGAAGTAGCAGAACCGTTTATCGAGCAATTTTTACGCCGTTTTAGTTTTAACGGAATTGACAACACCAAACTGCGCCAAGCGGTAGTTAATCTTGTAGCGGACCATATGACAATTATTCGCCTCACCAAAAATTTAGACGATAATCAGATAATCGACCGCTCGTTGCGTCGTCTATCAGTCCGACTGAGTCCTGCCACACTTGAACAACTCATTCAGTTGGGACAAAATGATCATACAGCCACTCAAGGCGAAAAAGACGAATTCAAAGGCGAATTGCTGATTGAACGCGCTCAAAAATTGGCAGTGCTTGACAACCAACCTAAACCATACCTGACTGGTAAGGACTTAATTGGCGCCGGTTTAACGCCCGGTCCTGAATTTGGCAAAATTTTAGGCGAGGCATACGAACAACAACTTGACGGAAAAATTTCCGATCATAGCGAGGCATTACAATGGTTTCAAAAATCATACCCGCAATCTTAGCCAAAACAGAAAAAGAATTTGAGCAAAAAATTTCTCAAACCATCAAATTCGCCACCCGAGCGCAAATTGATATTATGGATGGACGATTCGTCTCCTATGTTTCTGTCTGCCCAGAAAATTTAATCAAAAAATACGCCCAAAAAGTTTTTCTTGAAGCGCATTTAATGATAGAAAAGCCAGAGGAAAAATTTGATTATTACCAATCGCTTGACTTTAAGAAACTAATCCCCCACTATAAGTCGCTAAAAAACGCCAATAATTTTCTCGCTCATCATACGGGAATTTCTATTGCATTAAATCCTGATGAACCGGTTAGTCCTTTAAGACCATATCTGGAAAATATTGAAACCGTTCTGCTAATGGGCGTTAATCCCGGTAAAATGGGGCAAAAATTTATCCCGGAAACATTGAACAAAGTTAGACAATTGCGTAAATTATCTGATAAAATAGAAATAGAAGTAGATGGAGGAATAAATAAGAGCAATATCGCGGAAGTTGCAAAAGCCGGAGCAAATACTATTGTTGTCGGTTCAGCAATTTTTGGAAAAGGCAACTCGAAAAAAATTATAAAATTTTAAATCACAAATTACTAACAAATCCTAAATTCAAATTAGAGATTAGAGGTTAGAGGTTAAAACTTTATATTATTGGGAGGGGAAAATTGGACGCAGAAATAGCTAAATTAAAAGGTATTGCTTGCGATTGTCGGATTGATATGCTTAAAGCGCTGGCAACCGCTGAGTCAGGTCACACTGCCGCGCCCATGGGCATAATGGATTTTTTAGTGGCAATGTATTTTAAGATATTAAATATTGACCCGAAAAATCCTCAAAAATCTGACCGCGATCGCTTTGTTTTATCCTGCGGACATTACGCGCCTGCCCTTTACGCAGTAATGGCGCATCGCGGATTTTTCCCTATAAAAGAATTGCTTACATTGCGCGATCTTAATTCACGATTACAAGGTCATCCGCATAATCTCGCCCTGCCTGGCATTGAAAATACATCCGGACCTTTGGGGCAAGGAATTTCCCAAGCAGTCGGAATGGCGCTAGCAGCTAAAATAGACCAAAAAAAACATCATATTTATTGTCTTACCTCAGATGGCGAGACGCAAGAAGGTCAGGTTTGGGAAGCGCTAATGCTCGCCCCGGCGCGCGAATTAGACAATCTTACCTGTTTTGTGGATAGAAATTTTATCCAAATTGATGGCAACACCGAAGATGTGGTTCCGCTTGAACCGCTTGCCAAAAAATATCAGGCATTTGGCTGGCATACGATTGAAATTGACGGACACAATTTCAATCAAATTATTGACGGTTGTCTCCAAGCCAAATCAACCCATCTACCCACCATGATAATTTTGAATACCATTCCCGGCAAAGCCGTTAAGGAAATCGAAAATGATTTTACCTGGCATGGCAAACCACCGACCCCCGAAGAAGCGGAAAGATTTATTAAAGAATTAAAGTAAAATTAATGCCTTTTATCTTAAACCCCACAGCCCATTTAGACCCAAAAATTTTAACCGACAAGTTAGAAAAAGAACTTCAACGGCTTGGTTTTGGCGAGGGCTTGGTTGAAGCCGCCATAAAAGATAAAAACATCGTCGGACTGTGCTGCGATTTAACCGGATCAACCAAAATGGATTTATTTCGCGATGCATATCCTGACCGATTTATAGAAATCGGCGTGGCGGAACAAAATATGATTAGCGTTGCCGCCGGAATGGCGTTAGAAGATAAGATTCCTTTTGCCGCCTCTTACGCGGTCTTTAATCCGGGCAGAAGTTGGGATCAAATCAGAATAAGCGTTTGTTACTCAAGAGCAAATGTTAAAATTGTCGGCGCTCATGCGGGAATTTCAGTTGGCAAAGACGGCGCCACCCATCAAGGATTAGAAGATATTGCCAGCGTGCGCGCTATTCCCAATCTCTCAATCTTGGCGCCGGCTGATTATGAAGAGACCAAAAAAGCCACACTGGCGATCGCAAAATTTAAGGGACCGGTATATATTCGCTTTGGTAGAGAAACGGTGCCAAAAATCACCACTGCTAAAACCCCTTTTCAAATCGGCAAAGCCGAGGTCTTTGTCGCTGGATCAGATGTAAGCATAATTGCCTGCGGACCAATGGTTTTTGAAGCCATTAAAGCCAGCCAAAATCTTTACCCGAAAATTAAGGCAGAAGTCATTAACTGCCACACGATTAAACCACTTGATATTGAAACCATCATTGAGTCAGTCAAAAAGACCGGCGCAGTAGTCACTGCTGAAGAAGCGCAAATTACCGGTGGCTTAGGAGGAGCAATAGCGGAAATTTTAGCAGAAAACTATCCCTGCCCGATGGAAAGAATCGGGGTGCGCGATACTTTCGGCGAAAGCGGCGCCCCAGACGAACTAATGGATAAATATTGCCTCAGAGCAAAACACATCGAAAAAGCAGTTAGGCAAGTATTGAGTAGAAAAAGACTTCTTCCGGAATAACTTTTCGTAGCGTCCCGACAAAATGTCGGGATGAGCGAAGATTGTTGCGGAAGAGGTCTAAAAAAAATGCAAACCGAACATATTGTCAATCTGCACAAATCAACTGAAAAATTAGCCCAGCGCAAATCCTGCTGGTACGGTTTTTTATATGGCATCGCACTGGGACTGGGCGCGACAATCGGTGTCGCAGTGGTAAGCGGCGTTTTATTTTATATCTTACAACAACTCAGACAATTGCCTTTTGTCAACAGCGAATACATAAATAATATAATTGAACTATTGCAAGACAATTTAGATAAAAAATAGCCCTTCGATTTAATTCGTTAGGCTATTTTTCTATTCTAAAATCTAACATCTAAAATCTATATTCTAGTCGCTTTGCGACTTATATTCCCATTCCACTCATATCAGGAGCTGACATTTCGCTCTCGTTAGACCCTTTTTTTTCCGGCAAGTCCGCCACTGCCACCTCAGTGGTAAGCAACAGCGCTGCCACAGACGACGCATTTTGGAGCGCGGCGCGCGTAACTTTCAAAGGATCAATAATCCCTTTTTCAATCATATTCTCGTATTTGTTGGTGGCTACATTATAACCAATCCCCGGCTCCATTTTGCGAATTTCTTGGATAACCACTCCCCCGTTTTGACCGGCATTTTCAGCAATTTGACGAATGGGCTGTTCAAGTGATTTCCTGACAATATTTACTCCGATCTGCTCATCGCCTGTCAATTCAAAATCCACCAAACATTTTATACAATCTACCAGCGCTACTCCGCCGCCAGCCACAATTCCTTCTTCGATTGCCGCGCGCGTGGCAGAAACCGCGTCTTCCACCCGATGCTGTTTTTCTTTTTGCTCAATTTCTGTCGCGGCGCCAACTTTAATCACGCCCACACCGCCAGAAAGTTTTGCTAATCGTTCTTGGAATTTTTCCTTATCAAAATCACTATCTGCTTTTGAAACCTGCGCTTTAATCTGAGCGATGCGCGCTTTAATGGTCGCGTCTTTGCCTTTTCCTTCAATAATGGTGGTGTGATCTTTATCAACCACGACTTTTCTGGCTCGACCCATCATATCAATTGTCACATTCTTAAAATCAATTCCGGTCTCTTCTGAAACCACTTGCCCGCCAACAACTACAGCAATATCTTCAAGCATTTCTTTTCTACTGTCGCCAAAACCCGGCGTTTTCACTGCTACGACATTGAGAATACCTCGAAGTTTATTAACGACTAATGTTGCCAATGCTTCGCCATCAATCTCGTCAGCCACAATCAATAAATCCTTTTTACCACTTTGCGTCATTGACTCCAAAAGCGGCAAAATATCTACCACGGCTGAAATCTTTTTATCAGTAATTAAGATATGTGGATTTTCAATGACTGCCTCTTGACGATTAGCGTCAGTCATCATATAAGGCGAAATATAGCCCTGGTCAAATTGCATTCCTTCCACTACTTCTTTTTCCAGCCCAAGCGTCTGGGATTCTTCTACCGTGATCACTCCGTCTTTGCCAACCACATCCATTACTTCGGAAATGAGATCGCCGATTTCTTTGTCATTGGCTGAAATTGAAGCCACCTGGGCAATTTCTTCTTTACCGGTTATCTGGCGGGAGGCGCTTTTCAGGCTTCTAACCACTTCTTTAATCGCTTTTTCAATTCCCCGTTGAATTTCCATCGGATTTGCGCCAGCGGCAATGTTTTTGAGTCCTTCATTAATCATTGTCTGCGCCAGCAATGTCGCAGTGGTAGTTCCGTCACCAGCAATATCGTTGGTCTTGGTGGCTACTTCTTTAACTATTTGCGCGCCCATATTCTCAAACTTTCCTTTCAGATCAATTTCTTTGGCAATGGTTACGCCATCATTAGTAATAATTGGCGAACCAAAGTCCTTATCTAAAATCACATTTCTGCCTTTTGGACCAAGTGTCACCCTTACACTATCAGCCAAAATATTCACCCCTTTTTGCAACGCCCTTCTTGCCTCCTCTGAAAATAAAATTTGTTTAGACATAATCGCTCCGCTCAAATGCAAACTTCAAAATTCAAATCTCAAAATTTAATTTAAAATTTCAAAATATTTTTTAGATTCTGTCCGCCAGTTGGCGGATATGATTTTGCATTTTTAATTTTTAATTTTGCATTTAGCCATTATGAAATAATGGCTAATATATCTTCCTCTTTAACGATTTTTAGTTCCTTTCCTTGGAACTTGATATCGTCTCCGCTATATTGAGACAAAATTACTGTATCGCCTTTTTTTACTTCAAGCGCCACCCTTTTTCCATCAACAATTTTTCCGCTCCCCACCTCCAAGACCTTGGCTTGTTGGGGTTTCTCTTTAGCGCTGTCTGGCAAAATTATGCCAGCGCTGGTTTTCTCCTCCTCTTTTAAGTGCTCAATCAGCACCCGATCTGCAAGCGGTTTGATTTGCGTCATATTTTCTCCTCATAATTACACTCTGTTTTGGCAATTTAATAGGTGTAAAGTTTGCTTTACATTTTAAGATTATAATTATATCTGATTTTTTGTCAATAGTCAAGAGGTGCGCATACAAATGTCAGCGCAATATAGTAATGTCACATTAATTGCAAAATAGAAATGTCACATTCTTTCCACTAAGATAAAGAAAAAATAACTTAGTTGGGAGGATAAA
>VMGK01000018.1 GCA_007376535.1 Candidatus Berkelbacteria bacterium Licking1014_7
GTTCTGCTCGTGCGCGCGGCGCACATCGCATAACAGCGCCTATGCGAAATGTCGGTCTGGCGACTGCGGTCGCCATCCCGCCACATCGCATCAGGCGCGATACGTTGTGCGAAATTTCGCTCACTGCCTTCTATAAAATAAATTCTATTTTTTATGCCCAACAAACCACATCCACAAAAAAGACATCAAAATATCCCCGCTTCTTATTTGACTTTAATGAAAGATAACAATGTTTTATTGCTTCGGCGTTTTAATACAGGATACGAGGACGGAAATTATAGTATGATTGCAGGCCATGTAGACCAGGGCGAGACTTTTACGCAATGTATTATTCGAGAGGCCGAAGAAGAAGCGGGAATATTTTTAAAGCCAGAGGATTTAAATGTTGTCCACGTGATGCATAGAAACTCGCGTACTACTGAAAACAACGAAAGGGTTGATGTCTTTTTTGTTGCTCGGCAATGGCAAGGCGAACCGCTGAACAAAGAGTCTCACAAGTGCGATGATTTGTCGTGGTTTGAACTTGATAATCTTCCGGACAATGTTATTCCGTATATCAGACAAGCTCTCGAAGGCATAAAAAATAGAATTTATTATAGTGAACATGGTTGGCAGTGAGCAAAACATCATATAACACCGAATATGAGGTTTAAAAAATTTGCGCAATTAGATTTTTAATTAAGGAGTGCAAAACTTTTTCGACCCAAATTCTCTTTTCTCCGCTGGTTGGCAAAACAAGAAATGTGCGTTAAAATAGCATTGCTAATTAACAAAATTAATTCAATAAATCCGAAAAGCGAACTTCGCATACTCGGATACGTTGTGCAAAATCGCTCGCTCCGCTCGCAATTTTGCCCAATGGGCGGCGGCTTCGCCTCGTTATGCTCTGCCACTCGCTCCGCGAGCGACATCGCACAACTGTCAATTGGAAAGATGTTCCAAATGTTGATAAGTTTGATCATCTTCATGAAGAATTAATTGAGATGTCTCAACATTTGAGGTATAAGTCAGAAGAAGAACGCAAAAAATTTGTTGAAAATAACAAGGAGATTTTTGTAGATGGCATAGGTGATTTGTTTTTTGGAACTTGTCGTCTTGCAAATCAACTTGATGTAGATATTGAAGATGCATTTAATTTAGTTAGAAAAAAAATTCTTGCAAAATATAATCATAAAAATCCTGAAAATAATTTGACAAAAAAGTAAGCGGACTCGGGCAACACTTCAGGGATGCTGCGCTTTCGCTCCACTGCGTTCCGCTCACCCTCGTATAACAAGGGATATACGGTTCAGCCCTCAGCTCGGGCTTCACCCAAATTTTTCTTCCACTTCGTTTCAGAAAAACTTCGTATATCCCTGACGTTGGGCAAAATCGCTCGCTCCGCTCGCAATTTTGCCCAATGGGCGGCGGCTTCGCCTCGTTATGCTCTGCCACTCGCTCCGCGAGCGACATCGCACAACTGTCACATCAAAAAGCTAAAAGCCGTCTTAGATAAAAATAGAGATCAGTTAGAAGATGATATTGGAGATATATATTGGTTTTTAGCGCTTTTGGCTAATGGCAGTAATATAAATATGGATGAGGCGATTGATAAAGTAATCAAAAAAAATGAAGCAAGATTTCCTGCTTCCGATGTTAAATCTAATCACACAAATCTTTATTTAGGTGGAAAAGATAAACAATATAAATAAAACGAGACTTCATATAACGCTGGATATGGGGTTCCGCTTCGCTCCACCCATATTGCTTCGCAACATTGCATATCCCGATACGTTGTGCAAAATCGCTCGCTCCGCTCGCAATTTTGCCCAATGGGCGGCGGCTTCGCCTCGTTATGCTCTCTGCCGCTCGCTCCGCGAGCGACATCGCACAACTGTCGGCTATGCGACGCTTCGCTCCATTTTGCCTGTCCAAAAGCAAGCTTTTGTCCAGTCAAAACGGCGCATAATATGACATATAGAAAAAAACAGAAAACAGAGAAGTATCGCAATGCAAAATCGTCTAAAAGTTGTCCCCGTTGTGGACTATGTGGGAAACATGGCAAATTGACTAAAACAGATTGTTGCGGTCAGTGGATTTGTGATGATGCAGACCAGTATGTTCTTTTTTCTTATGATAGAAATAGCTGCTATCGGAATCATGATAGATACACGCTCTGTTCGTATCATCATAATGAAGGACACAAAGGTGATTGGAAAGAGTGTCGAAAATGTATAGAGGGTTTAGAAACTGAGATGTACGTTTGGTATGGAACCAACGAGTATAATTTTGAGAAACTTCCGAATCCTCCCAAATATGAGCCGACAAAGTGCGCAGAGTGCGGAAAAATTATCAAACTAGGTGAAGACGGATATAGTGTGTTTAAGGGGAAGTATTTGTGTGAGAAATGCGAAGACTTTAAACACTATGAAAAGAAAGAAAAATGACCAGAATGAGTGAAATTTGGCTCAGGCGCAAAAAATTATGGAACAAGAATCAAAATTTATTCCTCAATCAGAAATCGAGAAAAACATCATCAATATTGGTTCAAGAGGCGAAACTGAAACTGAAATGATGTTGTCCAATTTTGCTCATACACCATTTAAGTTAGATGATGTTCATTACGAGTCAGTGGAAGGATTCTGGCAAAGCATTAAATTTCCCGAAGGCAGTAAAGAGAGAGTAGAGACTGCAGAATTCATAGGGGGCAAGGCAAAGAGAGCCGGCAAAAGTACGAGAGGCATAAGAGAAATTGAGTACCAGGGTCCAGAAAATAGAAGTTGGCTCACCCGAGCATCATGAGTTAATGAAACAAGCGATAAGGGCAAAATTAGAACAAAACCCAGATGTACTGAAATTGCTATTAGATACAGGAGATAAACAAATTACCCACTTATTGAAAACTCCGGATGGGAGAACATTGCCGGACAGCAAGACAATTCCCGGCGCGGTCTTTTCTCAAATACTTATGGATTTAAGAGAAGAATTTAGGAAGAGGATATCAGACAGAGAGTTTTTTAATTAATTTTTTTTTGCTTTGCATACCGACTAATTGTTTTATCACTTTTCCGTCTTTTTTAATCAAAAATGTCGGAATGCTCATTATATTGTATTTTTGCGTTTTTTCCGCGTCTTTATCCACATTGTAACGGGTAACAGTAATTTTGTCACCCATTTCTTTTTTGATTTCCGCGATAATTGGTTTCATCGCTTGGCACGGTCCGCACCAGTCAGAGTAAAATTGGACTAACTCGGGTTTAGATTTTGTCGGCATATTGTTTTCTCCGTAAGGACGCGGGATTCGAACCAGAATCAATTTAGCAGAGTCAATTTTACTTCTATTCAAGACGCGAGGAGCGAAGCGATGCTAAAAGCATCGTGAGCGACGAGTCCCGTTAGAAGTAGAAGACGGGATAAGTCCGCGACTTCTAACGGGACGAGCAACACAGAAAAGGAGTAAAATTGACCTGCCCGAAGGGAAGTTAAAAAATGGCTGATTTCTTTATTGCTCCTCCTCGCAGTAGTTTCCCACTACTTCTTCGTCGGAGCGCTGCGAAATCATCTCATTTTTTAACTTCTAAACTTGACTCTGGTTCGAATCCCGCGTCCTTAGTGTGATTAAATTGATTATTTCTTGGCAGACAAATATGATTGTAGCATAAAAAATTGTTCCCATCAATTCATTTCTAAAAAACGGCAGACCGTACCAGTAGCTAAGAACAAGTCCTGAAAAATTAACAGAATACATTCCTGAAAAAGCCCAGACCGCGGCATTCGTTATCAGGAAAAATACGATTGATGAAATAATGCCTAGTCCAATCATTTTGCTGATTGAGAAATTTTTACGCAACTGCCAGCCCAAAAGCACGGTAGTAGTAAAACTAAGATAGACCGCCAACATAATTTTTATTGAATAAAATCCGATGATCGCGTCTGAGGCAAAAAGCGCCAGTATCGGAATAATGAGCGATATTTTTTTAGAAAATTGTCGTCCGCCAAAAAGCGCGATCGCGGCAATTGGAGTAAAGTTAGCCGGATGAGGCAAAAGCCGCGCCAGCGCCGCGCCAAAAATCAGAAAAATTCCAAAAAGAGTGTTAAAATTAAGAAATTTTTTCATAGCAGATTTTGTCAGATAATAATTATTCAAGCGGAGTTAATTCCCAACTGATTTCATCGGTTGGTTGGGTTTGGTAGGCGTCCGCTCCTTGCATACTCAAAACACCGTTGACTTTGAATGCCCAGTAATTTTTATTTTCTTCTGCCGCAACGGCATTGATACTTTGAACCATTTCGCCAAAATCAAATGATTTGGTTTCAACCGTGTATTTTTCTTTGAGAATTTGCATAGCGGTTTTACCCTCTTCTCCTTGATACGAATAGGTGTTGGTTTTTGCTATTGGGGCGCTTTCATCTTTACTCTTATCTATTGGCGTAATTTCTGGTTGTAAAATTTCATTATCATTTTCAGTCGTCTGGCTGTTGTTTTGCGCTGGCTGGTTGTTCGAAGAATTAAGGTTAGTAAAAAACGAGCCATAAGTGAGAATGAGCCCAAGCGCAATAATTATAACAACCGTGCTTACAAAAGTTGAATTTTTTTTCATAGTTTTATCTCCGTAATTTGACATATCCAAACCTGCAAACAGGTCAGACCTGTTTGCAGGTTTGGATATGTCAAATTGATTATGTTTTATTTTCAAACAAAAATCCCAGTCGAAAAACCGGGAAACAATTTCCTTTCGACCGAAGGTTGGGGATTGTTTTGGTTGTGTTTTCTGGCTTGCCGCTTGGCATTTTAAGATTATGCGCTGCGGGTCACAGTTGCGGGACAGCTCCGGATTCTCACCGGAATTGCCACAACCAAAATATTATGTTTTTAATATATTAATTCATTGTGGTCATAAAGCAAAAAATTTGTCAAGGGTCGGTAAAATTGTGGAATAATGAATTTTTTTTGAGAAACTTTATATGGTAGAGGACGATGCCGATTGAAGTTGCGACATTCAGCGAATTTTTTTTGCCGAACATCGGAATCTCAATAATCAGGTCCGAATTTGAAAGCGCGCTCTCCCCTACTCCGCTAATTTCATTTTCTGTAATCAGCGCCAGCGGAAATTTATATTTAGGGTATAGTATATATTAAACTATTTGATGTTTGTTCTAAAGAAATAATCTGGATATTGGGTGTGTTGCGTTTGAGTTGATTAATCGCGAAAAGCGCGGTTTGGCAATATTTCCATGCGACAAAATTTTCCGCGCCGATGGCGGTTTTTTTGACTCGTCTATTTCCCTGTTTTTCGTCGGTTGGCGTGGGCGTGGTGGCCGCAGAGATAATTTTTTTTAACTCCTATTGCGTCAGCCGTGCGAAAAATCGCGCCCACATTATGCGCGGAGCGCAGATTGTCCAAGATGAGGTATATATCTTTTGTCGGGCGCAAAATTCTTCTTCTTTTTTGCATATTTTTACCTTTTATGTTAACATAACATTACTAAGAACCCATTGCAAATCTCTCCAATCTACTACAATATGCCACATTTGGCTACAAAATACTCATCGTTCGTCATCGTCCGCCTTGGCGGATGCTTCCTCCTCGCTCGCTTTGTGCGTTAGGCAAAATTAAATTTTGGGCAAATGTTAATATGATTTTAATTATGATAAAATTTAAGTGATATGAAATTCAAAATAGCTGTGGTTCAATTTGAGATTAATCAATATCAGCCAGAAAAAAATCTGAAAAAAGCAAAGGACTTTGTCAAAAAAGCTGCATTTTCAAAAGCCCAGATTATTGTTTTTCCGGAAGATTTTTTGAGTGGCGGCGTAAATGATGATGAAATTATTCAATTTGCAGATAGTAAAGGAAAGTACAGAAAAATATTTCAAAACCTCGCCAAAAAATATAAAATAGATATTGTGGCGGGTTCTATTATTGAAAAAAATAGAATCGGAAATTTTAATGTTTGTTATTATATTGATTCAACTGGAAAAATTAAAGGAAAATACAAAAAAATCAATTTGTGGCTAACCGAAAGAAAAATGATTGTTTCGGGCAATGAAGTTTGTGTATTTAACACAAAATACGGAAAAGTCGGATTAATTATCTGTTGGGATTTAATTTTTCCAGAGATATTTAGGAGAATGGTTAAGAAAGGAGCAAATATTATTTTTTGCCCAAGTTTGTGGTATAGGGGAAAAGCTTTTAAGCATTGCAAAAATTATAATCCCAAAACTCAAATTAATCGCGTCAATTCGTTATGCAAAATTAGAGCTAATAGAAATAATATTATTTTTGTTTATATAAATGCTGTTGGCAAACTTAGGACTTCTATCGGTAATAATTTTGATGAAGCGATTGGGCAGTCCCAAATAACTATTCCGGGGAGGATTGTTTTGCAAAAGTTGAATAATAAAGAAGAAATGTTTATTCAAGAAGTTGATACAGCTATTTTGAAAGATGCTGAAAGAGCATATAAAATTAGAGATGATTTGAGAAATAGAATTCTATGAAAATTTTAATGGTTGCCGATTTGCACGGGCAGAAATGGATTTTGCAAAAATTGCAAAAGCATCTTGAAAAAAATAAATATGATGCGGTTTTTTCACTCGGCGATCTTTGCAATTCACACGACCCCTATGCCTTAGTATATACTAAGGATTTTATTGATTTGATAAAGCGGAAAAATCACACTCCCCTATTTTTGATCCACGGAAACCAGGAGTCAGGGGAAGTCAAAACGCTTTTTGAAAAAGAAAATGTTTCAGTGCATTTGAGAGAACGCGCGTTGGGAAAATATCAAGTGGTGGGCGTGGGTTTTGGCGAGGAATTTCCCGCTGATCCGCAGTTTGCCGCCGGTAAAATTTTATTGACCCACGAACCGCCGCGATTTGCAGCGATTAAACAAATGCGTCGAGTCACGAATTTAGCCGGCGCGCCACTCGTCCATCTTTCAGGTCATCTTCATTACATTCAGCGTGCCGAAAAAATCGGCAAAACTTTATTTGTTCAATGCCCGACCGCCCAAAATTCGCTGATAACTGTTTTGCATTTACCGGGCAAAAAAATTGAGTTTGAAAAATTATTATGAAATAATTAAAATGTTTTATGGAAAATTATCACGAATCCAAACCAGAGTTGGATATTGTAAAATCCATCAAAAACGATTTGAAAAAATTGGCAGATCCGAAAAAAGCCCAAAAATTGCAAAGATTTTTCAAAACAGAAAAGGGCGGCTATGGCGAAGGCGATAAATTTATTGGCGTTACAGTGCCAGATCAAAGAAAAGTCGCTCAAAAATATTGGAAGGCGGCTAATTTACTGGAAGCGGAAAAATTACTTCGCTCCCCTATTCATAGCCACCGCAACACAGCGTTGTTCATTTTAATAAAAAGATTTCAGAAATTTAGCGAGGAGCAAAAAAAGATAGTTGAACTTTATCTGAAAAATTTAAAATTTATCAATAATTGGGATTTGGTGGACTTGTCCGCGCCCCATATTTTGGGCGCTCATTTTTTTGACAAAGATCGCGCGACAATATTTCAATTAGCAAATAGTAAAAATTTATGGGCTCAAAGAATCGCCATAATGGCGACTTTTCATTTTGTGAGACGAAACGATTTTTCAGATACTTTTAAACTTGCCAAAAAGTTTTTGACTCACAAGCACGATTTGATTCACAAGGCAATTGGCTGGATGCTTAGAGAAATTGGCAGTCGCGATCGGGCGATTGCGATTGAGTTTTTGGAAAAGCATTATCGCATTATGCCCCGTACTATGCTTCGCTACGCGATTGAAAAATTTCCGAAAAACGAAAGAAAAAAATATTTGGAGAAAAAATTATGAAAATTACTCTGTGCGGGTCAATGAGTTGCGCCAAAAAGATGATGGCAGTTAAAGAAAGATTGGAGAAAGCTGGACATAAAATTTTTGCCCCGGAAAATATTTTGGAATACGTCAAAGGAGAAATTGAAATTGAGAACAAACGGGAGAAAATTATGCTAGACGCCATTCGGACATATTACGAAAAAATTAAAAAATCCGACGCGATTTTGGTAGTCAACTTTACTAAAAATAAAATCAAAAATTATATTGGCGGAAATTCCTTGATTGAAATGGCTTTCGCTCATGTTTTGCGCAAGAAAATTTATCTGTTTAACCCGATACCAAGAATGTCCTACACTGACGAAATTGAGGCAATGAAGCCGATAGTAGTCGGGAGAAGTTTAAAAAAATTTATTATTTGAAAAAGCGCTGGACAATTTTGCCAGCGCCCTAGGTCTCAATGTATAGTATATATTAAGTGTTGTTAATATTATTTTGGGTTGGTATTTATTTCGTTTTAGTTCCCAATGATGTCCGACAGCATATCAAAAAAGCCGTTTCCCCAGAACGGCTGTAGAATGTGATAATTGACTGTCCAGAAAGATTAAGCGTCGCTTTCCAAAAATGTTTTTGCTCTTCGCCACAGTTCAGCCAAGCCAGCCAGCAAAATCAATTGATAGGCAGGCGAGTCCATATAGTGAGTAGTCCACCCATATCCCCAATTCGACGCTATATCACTTTGTTGAACAGGGTAGATGAGACACTCGTTAGAGATTTGCATTACAAACCAGCCATTTCTTTCAATTGTTATTTTGAAGTCGTTTTCATAGGGCGGTGAAATAAACATTTTCCGCCACGCTTGAAGCATTGCTTGGCGCGCGGCTTCTCCGTCTTCGGGGCTCGCTTTTACTCTAAGCCAGCCAACAAAATCAGCGCTAAAATGACCTTCCATCGGAAATGACTGCCCACTGATCATGCCAGTACGAAGAGTGATAAGTTGGGGTGTAAATGGACGCCCTGAATCCAGCAATTTGCGTCCCTGGTAAGCCAAGTTTACTGTCAGTGAAATGGGGCAAGATTCTGCTAATTGCAAAAAAACACATAAACTGGCGCAAGTTCTATTCACTGCGTCCCATTCATGCTTAGTGGTTTTTCCTCTACCAAAGCAACGGGTACATTGGTTGCCCCATTCATCTTTTCCGTTCCCATCACATTTGTTGCAAACACCAGTTTCTATTTCTATTGCCGGAAACGGAATATCATATCGAAGAAAATCGCTCTCTTCTCCCCGAAAAACAAAACTATTCCCCCAGCCAAATCGCGCCGGATAATCAAGATTGAACATTCCGATACCAAACGATTTTGACAGCATATCAGCGTGTAGAACTATCTCCCCCAATTTAGTATGATAAATTACATCTTTATGCGTTCGTAAAGTCAACCCAACAGGATCTTCGCAAAATCCTAATCCATACCAGCAAGGTAATCTATGCGCTTCAATGTCTTCCGCTTGCCATCTTTTGTCTTTTTCCATTTTTTGCCTCCTGTCCCTTCAGTCATATTTCTTCGCAATTATCAACTCTTACATCAAGGATACAATTCGGATCGAGCGATTTTTTCGCCTCTGAAATTGCTAATTCACGAGTAAAAGTATCGATTGTTTTACTTTGCATTTCTCCGTTTTTCGTAAAGACCAAAACCGTATATCGGCGTTTTGGAATCGCCACAAAAGGTCTTGGCTCAGTAGACCAATATGGTTCTGGTTCTACCCTTTGACACTTTTCAGGATAAAATTGGTTAGCCGCTTCCCTTGCTTCTTCCCAATCCCGAGCATAGACATATCCGCAGGTATGGAAATCAGAATCTTTTACTCCCCACAATCTAAAAGGTTTTGATTCCCGGCTTCTTGTGAGGGTGAGCCATTTTTCGTTTTGATCGGTTTCTTCTATTCCAGTATCAGGATGGTTTTCCCAAATAGATGCTATTTGATAAATTTCGTCAAGCATAGTCAAAAGCAAAAAACACAAGCTATACGTTTGGCTGGGGCTGTCAACATTATGACCACACATGCTATTGCCCCTATAATCTGGATCTATACCGCAAGCATTTCCCGGGACTGAAATGTGAAATCCAGTTCGTCTGAAAAGGAGAGTAATTTCATCAATGTTAAATTGTCCAGAGTTTAAAATTTGCTGAAAACGCTCCGTAATTCTATCCAGCAGTATGGGGCATTGAAAAACTTTTGGCATAATATCGTCTTTAAATCCGGGTGGGTATTTCCAGAAAACATTGTATGCGCCTATGGTTCTACCAGATACATATTGCCATTTAGGTAATACTTCCCAGAAGTCGTGGGCAGTCGGCGCCAAAGCATTAGATGAACTCATCCCTTCTCCTCCTTCCGATTGTCAAGGTAATGATGCTTTAGATGAAACATAGAATAATGATAGTAATAAGTCAAGACTAATACACGACTGAGGCAAAAATAAATCTATCTCAAATCTAAAATGTCAAAAATCTATATTTTATATTCTTTTTAATGTTTTGAGATTTAAGTTGCCTGCCCCGTATAATTGCGCAGCAATTTGTTCGGGGTGATAGTGTTATTTCAGGAGCGTGTTTTGGCGGACGGCGCAGCTTAGTTTATCTTGCGAGACAAGTTTTGCGTCTCATACTTTTTTGTCACCCGCATTTTGTCAGCTTGCAACCCGGGCATTTGACGCAACCTTCTTCGTAAATCAAGATATCCCCGCACTCAGGGCAGAGATTGGTTGATTTGATCGACGATTTTTCAAATAAATTTTTGATTTTTGATTTTTGATTTTTGATTTGCTTAAACACTAAGCCCAATTCTTTTTGACGCGCCAAATATCGTTCCAATGCTTTTCCCAGTGCGTCTGGCGGCGATAAAATTAACTCGCCATTTTGCCAAACCGGGTTTGATCCGCGAATGCCTTTTAATTGTTCAATGATAATGTCAACTGGGATGCGACTGCGAAGCGCGATAGAAATCAGCCGCGCGATTGCCTCCACCAATGCGCCCGCGTCTCCGCCTGACTTGCCGATCTGGGCAAAAACCTCAAACAAGCCCTCTTTATCTTCATTAATAGTGATAAATAAATTGCCCATACCAGTGGCAATTTTTTCAGTCGATCCCTGCACGACATCCGGTCTTTCTCTTGGTTCAACTTTGGGCGCAACCAGCGTTTCAGTCGGTTTTTGATCACTGCCTACCGTCAGAACTTGCGTATCGCGCGAGCCGTCGCGATAAATCGTAATTCCTTTGCAGCCCATTCGGTAAGACGAAAGATACGCTTCTTTAACATCTTCCACTGTGGCGGAATGGGGAAAATTAACTGTCTTGGAAATCGCATTGTCTGTGTGTTTTTGAAATGCGGCTTGAATTTTAATATGATCTGTTGGTTTTAAGTCATGCGCCACGACAAAAATGTTTTTAATATCTGCGGGAATTTTATCCGAATGTGCCACCGAGCCAGTTTTTGCAATTTCATCCATTAATTCTTGACTGTCTAATCCCCTTTCTTTTATAATGTGTTCAAAATTTTTATCCACGACTAAAAGTTCGATTTTGGCGCCACTTTTGTCCCAAATGGATTTCCGTTTGTGCACTAAGGCAAAAATTGGTTCAATGCCTGACGAGCAGTCAGCAATCACTGAAATTGTGCCAGTCGGCGCAATCGTGGTGCGCGCCAAATTTCTCAACGCCGGGTCTCCCCTTTTGAAATCGTCTGATTTTTCAAAAAGCGGATAAGCGCCCCGGGTCTTGGCTAAATTCTGCGACGCGGCGCGCGCTTCGGTGTTGATAAATTCCATCACCTTTTCACCCATTTCCACGCCTGGCTGGCTGTTGTAATTGATACCAAGTTTTATTAGCATATCAGCAAATCCCATTACCCCCAGTCCGATTCTTCTTAGACCTTTGGTTTTTTGTTCAATTTCAGGCACGATAAAAATATTCATATCAATCACATTATCCAAAAAATGCGTGGCAGTATATATCACTTCCCGAAGTTGATTCCAAGCCATTCCGCCTTCTTTGGCAAATTTTGATAAATTAATTGAGCCCAAAACGCAGGATTCGTATGGTAAAAGCGGCTGTTCGCCGCACGGATTTGTGGCCTCGACTAATCCCAACTCTTTGACTGGATTTGAGGTCGAATTATTTACCCGATCAATAAAAATCATGCCCGGGTCGCCGTTTCTCCAGGCATTTTCGCATATTTTGTTAAAAATCTCGCGCGCGTTTCTACTTTCAACAATCTTGCCAGTTCGCGGATTTATCAGATCGTAGTCACTCCCCTCTTCTACCGCTTTCATAAAATCGTCAGTGGCTGAAACAGAAATGTTAAAGTTGGTGATGGCGGTCATATTTGATTTGGCGTTGATAAAATTTTCAATGTCCGGGTGGTCGCATCTTAGCATTCCCATATTAGCGCCCATACGGATTCCGCCTTGCGAAATTTCACCAATGGCGGCATTGTAGACGCGCATAAAAGAGACCGGTCCGCCCGCGTTGTTGCCAGTGGTAGAAATTTGGTCGTTTTGGGGTCGCAGTCGGGAGAAACTATAGCCGCAACCACCACCGGTTTTGAAAATAAAGCAGGCGTGTTTAAGTGTGGTTATAATTGATTCAAGTGAATCCTCAATCGGGAGGACAAAACAGGCGCTCAATTGCTGCATTTCCCTGCCGGCTCCGCGCAAACAGGGTGAGTTAGGCATAAATTCTGCTTGCGCCATTAGATTGTAAAATTTTTTAGCGCTTTCAATGATTTTTGCATTTTTGTCATAAAGTTTATCTGCTTGGCTAATGTTGGACGCCACGCGCCAATAAAGGTCTTGCGCCGTTTCAGTGGCTTTGCCGTTTGTATCTCGGATTAAATATCTTTTTTTAAGAATTACGCGCGCATTTTTGGAAAGTTCTGGCTTGACAAGGTCATTGGGCATTTCAAGGGTTTGGGCGCGCAATAAACTCTCTGGGGTCTTTTTAATTTTGTCTAAAAAATAGTCCTTTTTATGTTCGGTGTTTGTTCGCTTTTTTTCCGTGGCAAGTGAAACAATCGTAGGTTTGATAAGATCCAACCCCTTAGGTATTTTTGTCTCAGGCATCCAGCCCTCCTTCATGGACAAAATTAAGAACGAAGATCTTAGATTTAAGATATTAAAATTCTTAAATCATAAATCCATATTCTTAAATCTGGTTATTTAAGTTTTCTTCTGATAAACGCTGGGACTTCGATTTCGTCCTCCTCTTCTTCTGGTTCAAACTCTGGCTCAAATTCAGTGGTTGGCATCGCCTCTTCTTGTTCTGCTGGTTGAATGGTTTTAAAACTTCTGGAAAATTTTCTTTCGGTCTCATATTCAAAGCCAGTGGCAATCACGGTAATTTTTATTTCTCCAGACATGGCTTCGTCAATAATCGCCCCAAAAATGATGTTGGCGTCTGGATCAGCCGCTTCTGTTATGGCTTTGGCGGCTTCATCGATTTCGTACATACTCATATCTGGTCCGCCGGTAATATTGAATAAAATTCCTTTGGCGCCGTCAATCGAAAGTTCAAGCAGTGGACTGTCGATCGCCGCGCGCGCCGCCTCAACCGCGCGATTGTCTCCCGAGCCCCTGCCGATGCCCATCAGCGCGGATCCAGCATCTTGCATTATGGTTTTTACATCAGCAAAGTCAACATTGATGACGCCGTGCAAAGTGATAAGATCTGAAATGCCTTGCACGCCTTGTCGCAAAATATCGTCAACAATGCCAAACGCATCAAAAAGCGAGGTTTTTTTATCAATTACTTGAAGCAGGCGATCGTTGGGAATAGTAATTAATGTATCAACTTTGTCTTTGAGTTCTTCAATACCGACTTCCGCTACTTTTTTTCTGCGCGCGCCTTCAAAAGAAAATGGTTTGGTTATCACGCCCACAGTCAACGCTCCCAATTCTTTGGCAATGCCTGCCACCAATGGTCCGGCGCCTGTGCCAGTGCCACCGCCCGCGCCATAAGTGACAAAAACCATATCCGAACCCTTTAAGGCCTCGTAGACCTCTTCTTTGTTTTCTTCGATTGCTTTTCTGCCTTTTTCAACATCGGCGCCGGCGCCGAGCCCGCGGGTGGTTTCCTTGCCGATTTGGATTTTAATTTGCGCTGGATTGTTGGCCAGATCTTGCGCGTCAGTATTGATGGTGATAAAATCTACGCCGCGAACTTTTTGCGAGATCATTCTGCCAATGGCATTGCCACCCGAGCCGCCCACGCCCACAACGCGAATAACAGCAAAGGTTTCAATTGGTGTTTCAATTTCTTTTGACATAGTAATTCATTTATGCCACAGACAAAAATTTTTGTCAAGCCCCCACACATAACTATGTGTGGGGGTCAATCCCCCCCCTTTTTCTAAAAAAACAATGTTCGGTATTTGTTCGCTACAATAATTGTGAATTATGAATGGTGAATAAATAATTTTCAATATTTGAAAAAATTTTACCAGCCTACCAGAAAGATGTTAAATATGAAAAAGCGCCGCGGAGCAAAAGTCGCTTCAACGCGGCGCTTGGGGTCAGTGGTGATGGCGCGGCTTCTTCAGTCGTTTTTCTGGCTTGTGCCAGATTATCCCCTGGGGTATTAACCACCGGTGGGACCATCACCTGTCAAGAGATGGAAGGCGTCGGGCTGCGCCTTCCGGTGGTCTCTCCTGTCCTTACTTTCTCCCCGAGGCATAACAAGCCCCCAAGGAGAACCCGTGGACAGGAGAATTCATGTAACCGTCCGGCTGGCCAAGCCGGTGAGTGTGATGGGGCGCAGCCAACTGGTGCCCCCTCAGATCGTTGTCCGCCCGCCGTTTTACGGGAAATGGCGGGTCGATCACGGTTTTGGAAAGGGTCGTCCGGGCGTCGTTGTCCGGCGGGTATTGAGGGCTTCATCCCTCACCCGGCTCCGCTCATTGGCGGAACACGACCCACATTACACCGGCGCACGTCAGCCAGCCGCGCCGCGTTCGGACGTCTACTTCCACTCCTTAGGATATGAGCGGAGAGTAGAGAGCCCTAGCAGGGGGCTGGCGCTGTGTGGGGCGGGATGAGAGAGACTGGGTGGGCGCGTTAACGCCACACTTGCCGGGCTTGTCCCGGCTGTCTCCCAGCTCGCCCCCTCTCTGTGGGGCGCCGGTGTCGATGCCTTGGTAAATCCGCAAGCTCAATCCGCCTTATCGGCGGAGAGCTCAAGCAGATTCTCATTGTCAATGTTTGCATTATAGCATATGGAAAAACATTTGTCAAGCCCATTGCTCAATTTGAGAACAAAAATATGTATTTTAGGTATATTCTTTTCCCAAAAAAGCACACTTCGGAAGTATACTTTTTTAAGCCTGACAGATCAGAACAAAATTGCCCGCCCGAACCCTAGTATATACTAAGAGATTGGGGATAACCTTGTAGGTTGATATATGGTTTACGGCAACAACTGGCGAAAAAAATCCTTGACTTTTCCTAAAAACCCGGAGAGATCTTTGGGTACGGCAAAATTAAACCCGCTCTCTTTTCGGGTACGGAAGGTTTCATCCAATCCTTCAAGCAGTAACCCGATTGAGACCGAAAAACTTGGGTTATTCAGATTGTCAATCGCGCCAGAAACCCCCAGAATCGGCAGACCTTTTTGCGCTGGAAGCGATAATTCCTCTTTTGCCATTTCTATACAACCTTTGATTTGACTGCCGCCGCCAGTTAGCACCACGCCGGCTGGCAGGCGCGAGTCCTTTTGGATTCTTTTGAGTTCTATCCGCGCTTTTTCAAAAATTTCTTTCATGCGCGCTTCGGTAATCTCCGCGATTAACTTTTTTTCAATTTTATTGGTTTCCCGCGGGTCAAAATTTTTCAGTCCAACTATGCCTTCAGCCGCATTTTCCGGGTTGCAATCGCCGAATTTGATTTTTATTTTTTCCGCTACTTCTAATGAGGTTTTAAGACCAATAGCAATGTCGTTAGTAACATGGGTTGAGCCAATCGGCAAAATGTTGCCGTATAAAAGTTCTCCTTCTTCCCAAATGGTGAGTGTGGTGGTGCTGGCGCCGATGTCAAGCAGTAGCACTCCGGCTTCCTTTTGTTTTTTGGTAAGCAAAGTGCGGGTTGAAGCCAGTCCGTTGAAAACCAATGTTTCTGGCTTTATGCCAACCTGCGTGATAGATCGCTCTAAATTTTTAAGCGCGTTTGAAGATCCGCCGATAATCATCACTTCTGCTTCAAGCCGAATGCCGTTCATGCCGGTGGGGTCTTTGACAGATTCCTGTCCGTCCACGATAAATTGTTCTGGAATAACATGCAAAATTTCTTGATTGGGCGGTAGCGCGATAGCGGCTGCCGCGTCCACCACCCGCTCAATGTCTTGATCAGTAATTTCGCCGTTGGGGCGCGAGACAGCAATAATTCCTTTTGAAAGCGCGGTGATAATATGCGCTCCGCCTACGCCAGCAATTAC
The DNA here is from genome assembly GCA_007376535.1 of Candidatus Berkelbacteria bacterium Licking1014_7. Classification (GTDB taxonomy): domain Bacteria; phylum Patescibacteriota; class UBA1384; order GWA2-35-9; family CG2-30-39-44; genus VMGK01. The sequence goes on from VMGK01000018.1 coordinate 16,282, forward strand.
TTTGTCAATCGGCGCGCCGGCTTTTCGTTCCGCCACTTCAAGCGCTGACGAAATCGCGCTCATCGTGTCTTCAATATCAATGATTATGCCTTTTCTTAGTCCAGCATTTGGCGTGGCATTAAGCGACAAAATTTCAATCAGTCCTTCGCTGATTTTTCCGACTGCAAAAGCCACTTTGCTCGATCCAATATCCAGCCCAGCCACAATTTGAGATGATTTCATAAAATTGAGTAATTATCTTGTAATATATGCGTATTTGTTCTAAAACATAAGATAAAAAATAAATCAAAAATCAAACAGCAAAAAGCAAAAACAAATATTAAAATGTAAAAATATTTTTAATGTTTGATATGTCATTTTGATTTTTAATTTTTGATATTTGATATAATTATGTTTTGAGATTTGAGATTTATTTTTTAGACTTCTTCCGCAACAACCTTTTCTGCCTGCCGTCATTCATTCTTTTTTACGCTATCCGCCAGCTGGCGGAGTAATGGGATTTTACTGCGCCTCGCTCTTTCTTCTGAAAGGGCGGGGCTGCGTAAAATCCCTCTTGTAATAAAACATAATTTTTTCAAAACCAAAATTAACAAACTCAGGACAGATGATTATTTCTCCAAGGTGAAGCGGATTGATTTTTTCTGATGCAATTTTAATTTCAGCCAAATTTTCATATAAAGGAAAACTTAACGTATCTGTCGCGCGGTTAATTTGCCGATGTTTTTGATTGAGTTGCTTAATTTCCTCCTTGCCAATAAAACTAATATCTATTATAGCAGGATTTTTTATGTCCGTAAATATTTTTTTTAACTCACCGATAATTCTTTTTTCTTGCCCGCTTGAGAGTTTGAAACCGCATTTGTGATAAAAATTAATTTTGATCATTGGGATATTTCAGCCGTTGATGATGAATAATTTCAACACCTTCAGTCAGCGCCTTTTTGATTTTATAAAGTTCTGATTGCGTGATACCTGAAAGTTCTATTTGGCGGTCATTGAGTTTTGATGAAATAATTTCATTGATTATTTCGTCAATCATTTGTTTAGTCAAAATTTTCTGCGAGCGAATTTTTGACTCTACTCCATCTGCTAACATTAAAATCGCCGCCTCTTTGGTCTGGGGTTTAATGCCTTGATATCTTAGGTCTTTTTTATTGATTTTAATTTTTAATTCTTGAGCTTTTTTATGCAAGAACGAAATTTCGCTGGTGCCGTGCGATTGAATGATGAGATCGATTATTCCCTGAGGCAAGTGGTACTGCTTTGCCAGCAAGACCCCATTTTTAACATGCGAAGACAATTTGAGCGCCTTTAATTTAAAGTCAGATATTTTTGTCAATTCTTTTTGAAGGGAGTTATTTTCAAAATAATATTCAGGATTAATCGCTTTGCCAATGTCGTGATAATATCCGCCGATGCGCGTCAAAAGCGGATCAGCGCCAATCGCTTTGCCAGCCCGATGCGCTAAATTTGCCACCATTAGCGAGTGGTGAAATGACGCCGGCGCCTTTTGCTGAAGTTTCAAAAGCAAAGGGTGAGACAAGGTGTCAAGCCGAAGTAGGGAGCGCAGAGTGTGAAGATATTCTTTAAGAACCGGTGTCGTGTAAATAACAATAAAAGTAATGATTATGGCTGAGATAAGACCGGAAAGCGCCATCATCAAAAGCCGCCAAAAACTTGAGAATTCAAAAGTCCTGCCAATGAGATTAAATAAAAAACTCAGGCAAAAAATCGCCAGCCAAACAGCGACAAGCAAGATAAAAAGATAGCGATATTTTTTATGCATGGGAAAGTTTTTGCTTGACCAATTGACTGATTTTTTCTCCGCTGGCTTTGCCCGATGTCTTGGTTATTGCCGCGCCCATTACTTTTCCCATATCCGTGATTTGAGTGGCGCCAGTTTGCTGTATAATTTCATCAATAATTGTCTCTATTTCTTGATCTGAAAGTTGTTTTGGCAGATAGCCCTGTAAAATTATTTTTTCTCGCGCTTCTTTTTCAGCCAATTCTTTTCGGTTGACTTTTTGAAAATCTTGTATCGCTTGGTCGCATTTTTTAATTTCTTGTTGAATGATTTTAATAATTTCTGCTTCGTCAGGCGCTTGGCCTTGTTCTTTTTCTTTGTTTTGCAGGGCTGATTTTAGTATTCTTAAAGTAGATACTTTTTGTTCGTCTTTTGCCTTAAAAGCGATTAGAAAATCTTGATTGATTTTTTCTAAAAGTTTGTTTTGTGTTTGGGTCATAGGATTTTTTTGAAAATTGAAAATTGAAAATTGCTCCGCTGGTGAAATCAATATCCTCTTTTTCTTTTGCGATTTTCTTCGAGCCGTTGCGCTTCTTGTCGCCGCAAATTTTTTGATGGTTTACGACTAAAAAACCGACGATTTTTTACTTCAGTAAGAATGCCGGCTTGTTGGACATCGCGGTTAAAACGTCTCAGCATTACATCAAACGATTCTTGTTTTTTTGCTCTAATAGATATAATAATCACCTCTCATTCAATCTCATTCAATTTTTTTTTGTAATTTTTATGCCATTTGACCCAATTTTTTCCCGCCGATTAAATGCAGATGAATATGGTCCACGATTTGTCCGGCATGTCGGCGAGTATTAAAGACCAATCGATAGCCCGTTTGGTCAATTTTTTTATCCTGGGCTAACTTTTGCGCGGTTAAAATCATCTCGCCTAAAAGTTTTTTATCTTGCGAGTTTGCCGTAGCCACATTTTCAATATGTCTTTTCGGGATTATTAAGATGTGCACTGGCGCTTTGGGATTTGCGTCATCAAAAGCAAAAATTTCGCCTGACTCAAATTGAACTTTTGACGGGATTTGCTTTTGACTAATTTGGCAAAAAAGACAAGTCTTCATAACAATTTCCAAACAATTTCCAAACATTCCAATTTACAATTCACAATCAATTTACAAACTTTCAATTCTCAAACATTGAAACATTGATAATTGGAAATTCAATGAAAATTGGGAAATGAAAATTGAAAATTAGTATCCATGATTTTGTTTGATATATTCCCGCCAATTTCTTTTCAGCCACTTGCGACTAAGCATTAGTATATCAGACAAACCTCGATCCGTCAATTCATTTTTGACTGCTCTGCCCTGGTGCGGATAATGGTGTTGGCGCGGATGCGGAGAAAACCAGCCCTGGCTGTAATGGGTTAATTCGTGCAAAATTGTAGCGTCAATGACAAAATCAGGGATTTCGCGATCCTGAAAATGACCGTTGATGGTGATGATGGTATTGGGGTTTTCTCGCCGTCTGCCGTGTTTAATTGAACCGAGTCGGGTTTTGGCGGGTCGGCCGAATTTAATAATTAGATTATTGGCAATTTCAAGATCAGGAAAATAGCGGTTTTTAAGGTTGATGAGTTGGTTTTTGAGCCATTTGTTATCGCGCGGATTTTCGCCAAAGTCCTGTCTTCGGTTGGTATTAGCGCGAAAAGTGATAATTTTGAACATAGTATAGTTATTATAACAAAATAGCAAAGACGAAGCGATTTTCAATTTTTTTGTTTTTTTATCTTTTCGTGATTATTAGAGATAAAATTCGTGTTTGATTAGTGATAAAAATACAACAACTCTTGACTAACATATATTTTTATGGTATAATGCCTTGTTATTCTGAAAACTCTAAAAAATATACTTTATCTGGCAAGTCAATTTAGAGTAGAAGGAATAACAGGAGCAATCCAATATGAAATCCCGTTTCAAAAGGGTTTTCAAAAATATTCAAAAATATGTTTTTATCAGGTCAAAACTCGCAGATCTAAATTTTTCTCAGGCGATTATCATCGTTTCTGGTTTGTTGGTGCTATTTTTTCAAATTTTTGCTTTTAATGTCTTGAGCGCGGATAATGAAAATTATCAGGCAGATATTAAAATAGATTTTTCTAATGATTTTCCCATAATGTTGCAAACAGATAATTTTGCAGTGAAAATTGTTGACTCGAAATATGAAATGGAGCAATCTCGCCAAAAAGCGGCGATTAAAAATAAATCAATCAACCGGCTGGAAGTTTTGGCGCGATCAAGTGAAAATCGACCCGAAGGAGTTTCTTTCGCTCAGAAACGCGCCTTAGCGCAATCAACTGCCCAAAAATACGGTATTGACTGGAAAATTCTTGAAGCGGTCTGGCAGGTTGAATCCGGCAAATCTTGGGATACTTCTCGCAGATCTTATGCGGGAGCGACTGGACCGATGCAGTTTATGCCCGGAACTTTCCGCGCCTATGCTGAAGATGGCGACGGCGACGGTCAGGCGGTCATCACCGACGCCAATGACGCTTTGGCATCCGCCGCCAAAATGTTGTCGCAAAACGGGTTGGCAGAGGGCAATTCCGACCAGGCGCTTTATAATTACAACCATTCTTTGGCGTATGTGAATAAGGTTAAAAGTATCGCCAATTCAATTGGGGAATAAGTTAGCCTTGACAATTCGGCTGATTGTCTCGGAGAAAGTTTGGCTGAAATGATATAATTAAACCAGCCAGATTTTCTCCGGGGCAATCTTTGAGCATGGAAGGAGGTGAATTAGATGAGTAAGTGTTTGGCACATTTTGCCACCATGACGGCAGCAGTTGTGGCATTGACTTGGTTGGTTATCATCCAGCCTAAGAACCTATTCTTGCCGTTGCCGTTATGGGCGGCGATGCTAGCCGTGGTGGCATATTGCCTTACGGCGAGGGCATTCCAAATCGTTACGAAGTACCCCCGTCGCTACGAGAGGGCGTGGCTAGTCGTCGCCTATGTGGTCTGTGTGGCGGCTGCCACATGGGCGGTGGTGACGTCGCTTGCCACCCCAGTGGTTGTTGTTCCAGCGTTCTTGGCTGGGGCAATGGCGAGGGAGATCTGGAGAGATTTTGCCAATCAGGATTGAGCCTCGCCTCTCTCGCGCCGGTCGCGACCGCAAGGTCCGCCGGCGCTTTTTCTTTTTATTTGCCGTCTAGCCCTTTAGGGCATTTATCATTATCAATTCTTTCACTAATAGTTTTTTCTCGTTCTCTTTCTCGCTCAATAATCTTTTTTTCAAAACCGACATTTTTTGGCTGGTAAAATTTTTCACTGGCTAAATTTTCAGGTAAAAAGCTTTGCTCCACGACCGCCCCTTCGTAATTGTGCGGATACTGGTAATCCGCGCCATAGCCCATTGATTTAGCCAATTTGGTCGGCGCGTTGCGCAAATGCTTGGGCACTTCGCCGATTCTTTTGGTCCGGACAGTTTCTAGCGCTTTTTCTATGGCTAAATACGAGGCGTTAGATTTGGGCGCTTCAGATAAATAAACCACCACTTGTCCCAAAATAATTCGCGCTTCCGGATAGCCGATATTGGCTACCGCCTGAAAGCAGGAATTAGCCAAAGTCAAGGCGTGCGGGTCGGCGTTGCCCACATCTTCGGACGCGAAAATCACCATTCTCCGGGCGATAAAACGCGGATCCTCGCCTGCCTCAATCATCCGCGCCAGCCAGTAGAGCGCCCCGTCGGCGCTCCCGCCGCGCATTGATTTGATGAAAGCGGAAATCGTGTCATAGTGGTAATCCCCTTTTTTGTCAAAATATATTCCCTTTTTCTGAACCGCTTTTTTAACAACATCGGATGTTACCAGATTTTTGGTTAGGTTTAAGGTAAGTTCTAATATGTTTAGGGCGGCGCGGGCATCGCCCTCGGCTTCGTGAGCAATAAATTTTAGGGCAGTTTTTTTAAATTTATGCTGGGGAAATTTTTCAGTCGCTCGCTTCAAAATCCGCAAAATTTCGTTTTCTTCCAGCGCTTCAAAGATAAAAATTCGCGAGCGCGACTGGAGCGGCGCGGTAAGGGCAAAACCGGGATTTTCCGTGGTGGCGCCGATTAAAATAATCGTGCCATCTTCTACGAAAGGCAAAAAACCGTCCTGTTGGGTTTTGTTGAAGCGGTGAATTTCGTCCACAAACAAAATTGTTTGTTTAGATTCAAATTTTAATCGGTCTTGCGCTTGGTTGATAGTTTGTCGTACTTCTTTTACTCCGGAAGTTACGGCTGAAAAGTGGACAAAATGCGCTTGGGTGTGCTGGGCGATTAGAAGCGCCAAGGTGGTTTTGCCAGTGCCTGGCGGTCCCCAGAAAATTAAGGATTGAGGTCGTCCGGAGCGAATTAAACTTTCCAAGGTTTTGCCTCTGCCCATAATTTTTCTTTGTCCGATAAAGTCCGATAACTGGCGTGGTCGCAGACGTTCTGCCAAAGGCGCGTTTTTTGTTCGCTCTTTGTTCGCTTTTTCTTCAAATAAATCTTGCATAACTTTACCATAGCACAAATAATTACAAAATCAAAAAGCAAATAGTAAAAACAAATATCAAATAGCAAAAATTAAATGTCAAAATCCAAATTGTTCCCCCGAAAGATATCGCAACGGGGCAGGCAAATGACAAATGAATGACAAATGACCAAAGCCCTAATGACAAATAATTTGACATTTAGTCATTTGTCCGCCAGCTGGCGGATTAGGATTTGATTTGCCTGCCCCGTAATCCGCCTCAGGCGGATGTTCGGGGACATTTGCCTGCCCGGCGCAATGTCGTGCCAAAGGCAGATCCCTGCCCGTCCGGCAGGCGGGCGCCTCTGGCGGAAAATCTACTTTGAGAAGACCTGCCCGCCATTGCTTCGCCCGCCCGCCTTTGACTGAGCCAAAGGCGATGTCGGGCGGGCAAGGCGATAGCAGGCGGGGGAATAATCACCTATTTTTGCAAGAGATTGAATGCAGGTGGGAAATTTGGACTTTGGAATTTATCTTCGGGGCTTTTTAATTTCACGACTTACGCACTTTTAACAATTTTAATATATTTTCGCAGGATAATTGACTTCGACGCCATCCGCAGCCGAGCGGGCCGGTCTTTGATCTTGCGAAGCAAGCATCAAGGATTCTTTACTTGAGAGAATTAGAGTAATTATTCGCGAGTAGATTAGCGGAATACGCCTCATCGGGGCTTGACCCCCCCCACATAACTATGTGTGGGGGCTTGACAAATTCGGGTTTTGTTCGTAATAATGAAATTATAAGAGTTATTGAGAATCCGGCTGGATAATATTTTTTTACCGAACAAAAACCGAACATAAAGATAACATAAAGATGAAATTTTCTAAAAAACCCTCACTTACTCGCAAGCAACAGCAGATATTTATTTATATTGAAAAATATTTGCAAGAGCATGACTGCGCGCCAAGTTTTCGCGAGATAGCGACCGCTCTTCAAGTTTCCTCGCTTGCCACCATATCCGACCATATTCAGAATTTACGGCAAAAGGGTTATCTTACTTGCGAGAGAAATATGGCGCGTTCTATTCAACTTACACCCACTTGGGATGAGAGAAATTTTTCTATTCCTTTGCTGGGAGTGATCTCTGCTGGCAAGCCGATTCAGGCAATTCGCACTCATGAGACGATTGATATTCCGCGCGATATGATGAAGCCAAATGTGTTTGCTTTGCGCGTTCGGGGCGATTCAATGATTGAAGATGGGATTTTTGAGGGCGATTATGTTATAATTGAAAAAATTGGCGAGCCCAAAAATGGCGATATTGTGGTGTCGTTGCTTGATAATGAAAATGTTACTCTAAAAAGATTTTATAAAGAAAAAGATCATATTCGCTTGCAGCCAGCCAATTCGAATTATGATCCGATTCGGGTTAAAAAAGTTATTATTCAAGGAAGGGTTTTGGGCGTGATCAGGAAATATGTCTAGCATTTTTTGCCTTAGGGCAAAAAATGAAATTTTCAATTTTCAATTTTCAATCAATTCTCAATGTTTAATTTTCAAATTCCAAACATTATATTATTTTTTTTAATTTTAATTTTTGCTGTTGTAATTTTTTTCCTTCTTTGGCGTCGGGCAGTAAGAATTTTAAAAGAGACCAAATTTGCCAAAAAATCATTAGCATCTTGTTATGGAAAACTTAGCGAGCAGTTTATGCCGTTTTTAGCGCATTATCCTTATAATCCGCAGAATTTTCGTTTTTTGGGTTCACCAATTGACGGAGTGCAGTTTGAGCAAGATAAAATTATTCTCGTAGAATTTAAGAGCGCCGGCAGTCAACTTAATTCCCGGCAAGCAAATATTAAAAAAATAATCAAGGCGAAGCAGGTTTATTTTCAACAAATCAATTTAAAATAAATGAAAACCAAAGGACAAAAATTAGCCGACAAGATTTCGTATATATTAAATCCGGATATTTTAATTCCGGTCGTTATGGTGATTGGTTTTTGGTATAGCAACATTACATTGGTTAATAAAATATACGCGATTGTGGGAATTTTCTTTTTCAACTATATTATTCTTTTATATTGGCGAGGTTTGCTTTTGAAAATTGGTATTGTGATTGATGATAAACTTTCCAATAGAAGAGTTCAAAGAATCAGAGTAGTTGCCCTGATGCCAGAATTTTTAATCTATTTGGCTGAGACATTGTTGATTGCCGAACTTGGCGCCAAACAACCGCTTTTTGCGATAATGATTTCTTTGATTATTCTTGCGGTTGTGTCTGGTATAATTAGCATTTTTTGGAAAATCTCAGCCCATGCCGAAGGATATACTTTTATGGTTGCAATTTTAGGATTTTTGTTTTCGCCGGTCTATTGGTTTCTAATGGCAGGCATCCCGCTGGTCTGGTGGGCTCGTCTCAAATTAGAACGTCATACTCCCACTCAACTGGCGATGGGCACCTTGTTTCCACCGATTATTGCATTTTTGGTCTTTCAATATTTTGGATTATTGTGAAGAATCCGGCTGGCATTCTTTGTTAAATTAAAATGAAAAAGCCCCGAAGATAAATTCCAATTTTAACCATCTACTCTGAATAAATGTATGATTTGATTTCATTTAGTCAAGAGTATTTGTAATTATGCATATTTATAAACTTTCGCAAAATTCTGATTTTTTTACAGAAATTGAGAAAATTTGTCAAAAAAACGCGATTAAAGCCGGTTGGCTGAATGCCATCGGCGCGCTGTCATCAGTGACTCTGGCGCATTTTAATCCTGATGGAAAAATTTATACTGAAAAAACGATTTCTAAACAAGTAGAAATTGTTTCGCTTTCAGGCGTGATTTCGCTTCGTCAAGGGAAAATTCATTTTCATCTGCATATAGTTGTCGCGGATAATCATTTTAAGACATATGCTGGACATCTTAAATCCGCTACTGTCAATCCAACCTGCGAAGTGGCGATTTTGTCTTCTCGCCAAAAATTAACCCGCGATTTTGATCCAAAAATTGGACTTGATATCTTGAATACGGTCTGGGCGACCTTTCGGGGTTTGACCCCCACACATAATTATGTGTGGGGGCTTGACATAATCAAGGTTAACATATATACTTAAAGTATAGGTCGAATAAAGACTTCTTCCGGAATAATTTTTCGTAGCGAGACATATTAGAAATTCAAGACACAAATCTCCCTGCCCCGTAAAATTTCTTACCTGCCTGCCGCAGGCAGGATTGTAATTTAAATTCTTCTCCGCCAGCTGGCGGACTACATTCTTAATTCTTAATTAACCTAAGAATGACGGCAGGTAGAAAAGGTTATTGCGGAAGAAGTCCAATATTAAATACTAATTGAGTATAATTATGACTAGAACTAAAAGAAAAATTATTAAATTTTCAAATTATAGTTTTTGCGTTACTTTGCCTAAAAAAGCGGTGGATGCCCTTGGTTGGAAAAAGGGTCAAGCAGTGAGCGTAAACTTTGACGAAAAGAGTAAGCGGATTCATATTTTCAGAGCGCGCGCCAACGGCGATATGAAAAAACTAATTGTTCAGTCAAAGCAAAAGACCAAAAAGACCGCCAAATCAACTCCACGGCTCAGGTGGTAAAAAAAACCCGACTTTTCAGTCGGGTTTTTTGTTTTTTCAGCAATGTGATATAATGTGATATAATGATTATAATTTTAATTTAATTTGATGGTTATGAATGAACCAAAATATTTTGATATAGTAAAAGTAAGGGTTGACGCGCCAATTCTAAAAGAAACTTTTAGAGGCAGAATTCAGAAAAATCTTAACGCGCGCAAAAAGATCTGGCAGTTAAAATGGAAATTTCTTGATTTGACTTTAGGTGGTCTCTTACTTTACGGCTTGATAGTGATTGTGGCTTTTTCCGGCGCCATCGCCACTACCAGAATTATTTCAGCCACTATTAGTCAGAAACCGGTGTTGGAGGTTTCGCCGAGTTTTTCTGATTTTAAGGTTGAGAAGCTTAAGCCAACAAATCAACAAACCGACCATCAACCATCAACAAGCCAACCATCAGTCGCTCAATCAATCGAGCAAGATCCTTTTAAGATGATAGCAGAGCCAGCCACAGATGAAATCGCTAAAAATAGTTTTAAGATACGTATATTAAATGGTAATGCTCGAGATGGCGAGGCCGGTAAAATCAAAAATGAATTGACTGCCAACGGTTTCTCGGTGGGCGCGGTTGGAAACGCCAAAAATCAATATCCAACCACCCAAATTTATTATTTGGCTGGTAAAAACAAATCAGCAGAAAAGGTTAAAAGCGCGCTTTCAAAATATCAGGCAGAAACGCATGAGTCCAATGTTGGACTTATTGGAGACGGATACGATATATTAGTAGTGCTGGGGGTAAAGTAAAAAGTGAAAATTAATTTATGCAATTCACTCAAGATCATATAATCGGGGCAATCGCTGGATTTTTAATCGGATATGTTACCGGAGTATTTACTTCCAAATTATTGAAAATAGTTATGGGAACTTTAGTGTTGGGGGCAGCCGTTGCTTATGTTTATTATAGATATCTTAGGTAAAATGGTAGAATAAAGAATCTTTTGTTAAATTAAAGATAATTGATAAAAAGGTTTTAGGACAAGGTAATAAATATTATAACAAGAATTATTATTCAGATGATCACTACTATCATCATAAAAAAGAAAAAAAGATCTCCCAGGTCGGTGCGTCCTCTTTGAAAATACCAGTGTAAATTATAATAGATTTTTGATTTATTTCTCAACCAGTTGTGCGCTGGCGTAAGGGCTGGAATAAAAAATTTACTGGCGCGACGAAGCTCTAAAGTTTTTCGATCTAATTCTAATTTTTTTGCTTGTTTTGAATCAACGATAATCATTTTTGTAAAATTTTTGTCGCTTAAATTATATTAACACATTATTATTGCAAGAATGCAAGTGTTCTGATACCTTATTTGCCTGCCCCGTCTCACAGTACGGGATAAATTTTAGAAGGACAATGTAAACAAGGCAACAAAATCAAGAAAGGGGTAAAAATTTTAATTATTTGACAATTATTAGAAAAGGCGAGAAAATGAAGATAGATCGGCTGCGAACTATAGATCAAACAAAATTAATCAATAGTAAAGAAGGAGAAAAAATGAGCGAAAATTCAAATTCAGGAGAAAAAATTGCAATCCATACGCCATCTGCCCAGTTGTCTTCATCAGCAGTATCAACGGAAAAATCAAAAGCAGGTAAATCACCTTCAAAATTTAAGCAATTTTTTTGGGGAGACAAAAAGGCAAAAATTCGCGTCGTCTCAATTGTCTTGCCAGCGGTTTTACTGATTGCGTTAGTCGCGTCTGTTTATGTCCGTTATTTTAAGAATGAGTCCAATTTACCCAATGAGCCCAAATCAAATATTTTACAAACTATCACCAGACCAAAAGTTAAAAAAGTCGCCAGTCCTTTATCGGGCATAGAATATAATGAAGACATTGCCACTCGTCATCCGCTGGGTGTGGTGGTGGAAAATCATTCAGACGCGCGCCCCCAATCCGGACTGTCCAGAGCAGAAATTGTTTATGAAGCGATTGCCGAAGGAGGAATTACTCGTTTTATGGCAATTTTTGGTCCGCGCGAAGCGCAGGAGATTGGACCGGTTAGGAGCGCGCGCACTTTCTTTTTGGATTGGATTCAGGAATATGATGGTTATTTTGCTTATGCGGGCGGCTCAAAAGACGGATTGGCGCAGATTATTTCTGACAATGTCAAAAGTTTGCCGCATACTCAAGGATATTTTGAAAGAAAGTCGCGCGGCAATGTGGCATCAGAACATACGCTTTTTACTTCCACCAAGGACTTATACAATTTAGCCGAGAAAAAGGGTTTCGGCAAAACCGCTAATTTTACAACTTTAAATTTTAAGGATGATGCCAAACTTGAAGATCGGGGTGATCAGGAAAAAATCACGATTAATTTTTCTACTAATGTTTATCAAGTAGATTGGCTTTATGACAAAGAGCAAAATATTTATAAACGGGTGTTGGCTGGCGCCTCGCACAAAGATGACAAGACCGGCGAGCAACTGACTGCCAAAAATATTATTATTCAAAAAGTAGACCACAGGTATATTACTTTTCCCGAGGATCCGACTGCCAAAGGCGTGTGGCGTTTTACTGACATTGGGCAGGGCGAGGCCTGGGTGATTTATGATGGAAAAATGCAAAAAGCGACTTGGAAAAAGTCGTCAGTTAAAGATCGCACCCGATTGTTTGATTCGTCTGGCGACGAAATAAAATTTAATCGCGGAGTATTTTGGTATGAAATTATTCATCCCGACATCACTTTTAACGAAAGTAAAGTCGTAGATACTAATCCAGATAAAAATTAGTTTGATAGGGCTTCGTCAGAGAAGTGTTTCGGGTTGGATTAAATCAAAAAGCCCCGAAGATAAATTCCAATGTTCAAATTCCAATGACCAATCAAGCATCAAATTCCAATGAATCAAAATATAATTTAGAGGAGAGATGCGCGAAGTTCGGCGAAGCGGTGATTGGTTTTGCAAAATCATTGAACATTGAGATTTGGAATTTGATTGAACATTGATGCTTGAGAATTGGAATTTTTATCAATTGCTCCGCCAGCTAGCGGAAGCTTTCGGGGTGGTTTTGAGTTTTTCGTTTTGAGATTTGAATTATTATCTTTCATTCTAAAATCATAAATCCATATTCTTAAATCTTTTTTGTCCTTAGTTCTTGATTTTACTTTTCAATTTATTTATCAGCCGTCCGTCGTTAATTGATTCTTGCGAATTTCTTTCCATATCTTTAACAATCACTGATTTGTCAAAGACCTCCCGTTCGCCCACAATCAGCACAAAGCGAATTTTCTTTTTGTCAGCCAGGTGCAATTGGGATTTAAGCGATTCTTTCCCCGGGGCAATAAAAGATTTGATGCCTTTTTTGATAAGTTCGGTCATAAGTTTAAGGGTTTTTTTTCTGGCTTTGGGTCCGAGTTGAATGAGCATCACCTGCGGTTTAGATGTTTCTGGCGCGTCAATATTGTTTTCTTTGAGAAATTCAATTATTCTCTCTACTCCAAAAGACATTCCAATGGCAGATGTTTTTTTTCCGCCCAATGTTTTAGCGAGACGATCATATCTGCCTCCGCCCGCCAAACTTGATTGTCGCTCCTTAACGTTTTTTATCACTACTTCAAAAGTGGTTCTGGTATAATAATCAAGTCCGCGGACTAATTTCGGGTTGAGATCATACGAGACGTTGAGTTCGTCTAAAAATTCTAATGTTTCGCTAAAATGCGTTTTGCAGTTTTCGCAAACCATATCTATAATGTCAGGGCTTGAAGAGGCGATTTTTTGGCAGGTCTTTTCCTTGCAGTCAAGAATTCGCAGCGGATTATTATTATTTATTCTTTTTTTGCAATCCCCACAAAGCATTTTTTTAAACGAATTAAAAAAATTTTGCAATTTTTCAGAAATGTCTGGTTTACATAATTCACAACCAACAGTGTTGATTTCAATTGAGCATAATTTTAAGATTTTTAAACTTTTAAGTATATCCCAAACAGTATAGATGGTAAGCGCGTCGGTGGCGCTGGCGCTGTCTCCGATAACTTCAAAGCCAAATTGGGTGAATTGCCGTTGTCTGCCTTTTTGTGGTCGTTCGTAGCGAAAAAGCGGTCCGGCGTAATAGAGTTTGAATGGTTGGGGCGCGCCGGAAAAGCCGGTCTCTAAATACGAACGGATTATTCCCGCAGTGTAGTCAGGACGCAAGACCAATTTTTCTTCGTTGTCGTTTTTACTACTGCCTAAACGGGAAACCTCAAACATTTGTTTTTGCACAATGTCTGAATTTTCGCCAATCGGTCGCGCAAAGACCTCTGCGCGCTCAAAAATCGGTGTCTCGATTTTTTCAAAACCCTGTAAAACCATTTTTTTCTCAAAAATTTTCCAGATGAAATCGCGATATTTTTGATCTTGGGGCAAAATATCTTGCGTCCCCCGTGGTTTTAATAATTTTTGCATAGTATGAATTAAATTTTCAATTTTCAATTCTCAATTTTCAATAAATTTACAATTCATTAAATCAAAAAGCAAAGAGTAAAAAGCAAAAACAAATATTAAAATGTAAAAATATTTTTAATTTTTGATATGCCTGTCCCGTATTCCCGCCACTGCGGTGCGGGATGTTCGGGGTTATTTTGCCTGCCCAGTGAAATGTCATGCCAAAGGCAGATCCGCCTCTGGCGGAAAATCTACTTGCAAATTCCTATTCCTATTACAAGAGGGCATAAGCCCATTACTCCGCCAGCTGGCGGATAGCGTAAAAAAGAATACTGAGGGTCTTGACCCGAAAATTCTTTATAATTAGGATATTGCCAGAGATTGAATGAAGATGGGATTTATCATTTTTGTGTCCCGAACTTGTTTCGGGATTGATTTTACTTCATTCTATTCTCAAATCCGGTAAAAGTCAAGACCCGGCGCAGGTTGGACAGGTTAGATAAAGAGTTCCATTTGTCATAAAATCTAAGATAAAATTAAACCCCGCGGTAAGCGGGGTTGTGTCGCTGCAAAAGGCGGAATTATCAAGACCAAATTGCGGGTAATTTATCAACGCAACCAAACAATTTTATTTTTACCGCAATCCGGATCCGGACAATGAACGAAAAAGCAGTTTGAAAGAGCCAGTTTAACCAAGGAGATATTCTCCAATTTTGCGCTGCATGAGTCACAATTCGTAGGCATATAGGATGGTTTAATCTGGGGCAATAGAATCGGGTTTTCTCCGTTATCTGACAATAACTGAAATTTACCGCCTTGTTCATCTCGGATAAAGACAATTTTCCCCACTTCTAATTGGCAACTCTTTTCTATAACCTTATTCTTGACTCGGTATTCGGGATTAGTCACAAATTCCGGCTCTCTTCTTAATGGTACTCTTTGTTTCCTTGTCCTTGTTGCCCACTCTGTTTTCCACCCCGTTGATTTCGCTGTTCCTGTAATGTTCATCTTCTCTTGCCTCCTTTATCTTCAAATATATTTTTATCACAAAAAGCGGTTTTACGCAAGGACTACTTACATGTCTTTTTTATCAAGATACCACGGAGACGAGGATTAGAGAGAACTAATCTTATGGTTCCGTTAGCAGAATAAGGATTATACTCAATTGAAGTTTGCCATTTACCGTACCTAGCCCGAGTTGGAACGATTGAAATAGGATTGGAAAATTCGCTGCCGCCAATACAATCACCGCTCCCGCCAAATACAGTTTTATAATTGATATTGTCAGTTGAAAGATACAAACTAAAATCTTCAGCGTATATATCAACAGCGCAGTTATTAGTGGCAGAGGCAGCGTATGAAAATGAGAAAGCAGTGACATTATATAGAGATCCAAAATCATAAATGGTCTCTTTTGTATCGGTGCAACTGGAAGGATAAGTTACACTGGCAATAAGCGGTATCGTCCCGGAAATCAACTTCATCGGAATTGGCTTGGAGATCTTCTGTTCTTTTTTTTTCTGTTTTTTTTCTTTCTTCGTTTTTTCCGTCGCAATCTGTGCCGGCGCATCATAAGCAATGCCCTTGACTTGCTTTTTTGCTCGGTAATATATACTGAAGCCAAAACTCCCCAGCGCCAAAACAACCAAACACGCAAATAAAACCTTCTCAGCCCTCTCTTTCATCTTTTCAATCACCTCCTGTTTGTTAAGTTTCGCCCTCAACCTATTATAGACCCACTGCGCAATAACCTTTTCTACTACAACATAATAATTCCTTCCTTCGGTCGTCAAATGCAAAATGTAAGACACAAAATGCAAAGTGCCTGCCCGTCAAAGTGTCATGCCAAAGGCAGATCCGCCTCTGGCGGAAAATCTATTTGCAGTAACATATAATTAGGTTTCTGCAAGAGATTGAACGACGGCGGGTAGTCCAAAATTCAAAATTATTTTAAATTTTGCACTGTGATTTTAAGATTTCCCCGCTTGCTTCGGGGCAGGGAGATTTGTGTCTTGAATTTCTAATATGTTTCGCTACGAAAAATTATTCCGCAGTGGGTCTCATGATTGTTTTAATAAATTTAGCAAATTCGGTCCATCGCTTATCGCAAATCCCGCTTCATTTCGCCTGCCCGCAATGCCTTGCGGCAACGCATGGCAGGCGGGGGAGCGTCCTAATACTTATGTGGATAACTTCTACTTGACAATCTTTTTTGTTTTGCTATACTATAATTAATCACTACGAAAAAGACCCTTGCGAGGTTTTGTCCTTGCCGGGGGCTTTTTCATTTTGGGCTCCTAAAATAGATTTTTTATCATTTAGATAAACAATATTTGCATTTGTTCTTTTTAAGAGAATCGAGCATTTCTTTTTAATGCTTGGCGAAAGAATAACGGAAAGTTTATCTTTTTCTTTTAAGCATTTAACTAAACTGGCATAATCGCCATCGCTTGTAATAATAATTGCTTTTTTAAAATTATTTTCGTAAGCGTCTCGCGTCGCTTGAAGCACTAAATCAGCGTCGCAA
>VMGK01000019.1 GCA_007376535.1 Candidatus Berkelbacteria bacterium Licking1014_7
TTTATCCTCCCAACTAAGTTATTTTTTCTTTATCTTAGTGGAAAGAATGTGACATTTCTATTTTGCAATTAATGTGACATTACTATATTGCGCTGACACGGCGCTTGTGGCACTTGACAAACTTTTTTATATTTGCGAAAATTAAATTAACAACATAAATTACAATACAAAATTGACAAAACTTGACAAAGTTTTTTGTATTCACTAAAATTAAATTTATTAACAGCATATAAAAGAAATGCTAAATACGCGATAAAATTTTGCGTAAAAAAATAAATCTTGTCTTTTGAAAAAAATAAGACAACAAGGAGGGTCAAAATGCACTCTATCAAAGCATTTTTAATCAGAGGCATCGGGATTCTGACAATTTTGGCAGTGGCAATTATTCCATTTGCCCAACGAAAATCAGCCACACAAGCCGGCTCAATTTCGTCAGTGTCTGTCGTAGCGTCAGACACCAGCATCTCAACTGCCGCTAACTACACCATTACTTTTACACCAGCCACCGCTTCATCTAACCCGGGTAATATCAACCTTGGTTTCCAGGCGCCGCCGGATTCGCAATTCTCAATTGGCAATGTGGCACTTAGCGCTGGCACATCCGCTGTTTTAACTGGTATTGGTTTTAAGGATACCCAATACGGCAGTATCAGTATTAATGCCTCAAGCATACCCGCGCAGGAATTAACCATCAAATTATCCGGCATCGTTAACCCGTCCAAAGCCGGCAAATACAGCGTCTGGATTGAAACGCGCTCTGGTTTTTCTCAATTAGATAATGGCTCTGCCTCCTTTACCATTGGCACATTAGGAATATCAGGCACTGTCTCTCTGCCAAATGGCGGCGCCGGCGCTAAATATGTTTGGGTTGAAGCCCAAGAAAAAGGCGATTTCTCTAAAAGATTTGGTTCGTCCACTGACGCAAACGGCGCCTATGGCATCGGTGGTTTAACTTCTGGAAAAACATATATTGTGCAGGTTTTTGTCAATGGCGGACCCGACTCAAATACTCAAGGATATTCTTCGCCTGAGCCAGTGGAAAAAACCTACTCCGGATCTGTAATCACTCAAAACTTCACCCTTGCCCAAGCCACTAAGACCGTCTCCGGCACCATCACCAGAGCCAATGGACAAGCCGTGGCAAACGCGCGCGTCAACGGCATGCGTATGGACGGACCGGGCTTTGCCAATGCCCAAGCCAATTCGTCAGGACAATACACTCTCACTATGACTGGCGGAAAATACGAAATCCGTCCCGACACTTTTGCCGGACCTGGTCAAGAAGCGCCTGATTATTCTTTTTCAGGACCTGGAACCCAAATTCAATTTGCCAAAGATTCTACCACTGAAACCAAAACCAATGTCAACTTTGCTGTCATAACCGCTAATTCAACTATCACCGGAGCGGTTAATCCTATTCCCTCAGGCGGTTTTGCTGGCGTGGGAATTCACAACCGCAGCGGTTTTGGAACTGGCACTGGCATCAACCCATCAACCGGAACATTTTCAGCGCGCGTGCCCGCCGGCACTTATGAAATTGACATGTTTTCAGATATGCAATCCTCAGGCGATCGCTACGCATTTCCTTCAATGAACCCGGTTTCGGTTGGCGAGAGTGAAACCAAGAATTTAGGCACGATAAATTTAGTAAAAATGGACAAAACCATTAACGCGACAGTGCGCGACGGAACTTCTCTGCAAGGTCTGCCAAATATGCAAATCGGCTGTTTCAAACCAAAAGGCGGCGGATATACCGGCGGACGAACTGACGCCAATGGCATCGCCCCAATCAAAGTAACCGAAGGAGAATGGGGCTGTATGGCTAATGCTGGTATGGGCGGTCCCAAAGACGGAGGCGGAGGTCCCGGCGCATTTTTGCAATATCTAAAATTTGTCCAAAAAGCCACTGCCGCCGAACCGCCGCAAGAACAAATGTATGTAATTATGGGCGGTCCAAAATTTGTGACTGTTTCTGGCGCCACCTCACCCTCAATTACTTTTAACGCGGTTATTGCTGATAAAACAATTACGGTTTTAGTAACTGATAGCAATGGCGCCGCTTTGCAGGAATATGGCTTTATTGAAGCGCAACCAGCCGGTGACACCAATGATGATTTTGGAAAAGGCGGCGGTCTGGGCTCGCCAATTGACCCGAATATGCCGGGCATGGCAAGCATCAAAGTGCCAGCCGGCATTTATGATTTGAGAATGATGACTCCGCCCGGATCTGACTATTCATCAGGCGACCCGGCAAGAGTAAATGTTACGACTGGAAATGCCTCTGCCAATATTGTGCTTTTAAGAAACGACTCAACCATTTCCGGAACACTCAAAGATGAAGACGGCAAAACCGTCACTGGCATCATGGCGTTTGTCTCAGCCACCAATGCCAAAGGAGGATTTATTCCGGGCGATGTGAGTAGCAATAATGGCAATTACTCAATGCGCGTGCCGTCAGCCGGCGGAGCGCTTAACCTTGGCTATTTTGTTGACCCAGCCAGCGGATATTTTCCGCAACCTTTTACTGACGCGACCGTCACTCCGGTTGCCAACGCCACCATTACCAAAGATATTGTAATGAAAAAAGCGACTGCCACAGTCAACTTTACTGTCAAAGATCCCTCAGGCAATCCGGTGGCTAACGCTTTTGTTGAAGCAGACAATCGCAAAGCAGTCAAGGGGTTAAAAATGGACAACTTCTTTAGCCACGGAGATATGACTGATGCTAACGGCAAAATCACCTTAAAGTTTCCGGCTGATACTTTCAAGTTTCAGGCATTTCTACCGCCGCAAACATTAAGAAACAATAAATGGATGCCGCCCAAAACCGAAGAAGTGGTCTTAGTTAAAAATTCTACCACTAACATTACCATTACCTTTCAGGCGGCTGATGTCGTCTTAAGCGGAAAAGTTGCCAAAACGGACGGCACTGCGGTTTCAGAGGCATTCATCACTGCTTATTCCAAAGATGGCGAATCAATTGAAATTCCCACTGACACTAATGGCAACTATACAGTTAATGTCACCAGCGGAGAATGGCATATTGTCGCGGAAAAAGACGAGACATCAACTTCCTCTGCCCAGGTAACTCCGCTTTTGTCGGTTGATACGGCGATTGACACCAGCGCGTCCAAGACCATTACGCAAAATCTGACTGTTTCAGCCGGCGCTGTTTTATCTACTCCGGTTTCATCAACTTATGATAGCGACAACTCCAAGATGGTGCGATTGACTGACGGCGCGCTTTCTGGCGCGGTCGTGTCAATTCCGCAAGACGCGCTTGATAGCGATGGTCAGGGAGATAATGTCACTCTGTCAGTTCAATCAACTGTTGAGATTCCGCGCCAATTACTTAACAAACCATTAGGTAATGCGGGTGTAGATATCATCGCCTCGTCGTCTCAGGGTCAACCAATCATTTCAACCGCCAGTTCGGTTGCCATCACCATCCCTGTTTTACGACAAGATGTGGAAAATGCCGGGTTGGCGATTACCGACTTTGGCACATTAGCCACTATGAGTTATTATGACGAAGAAAATGGCAAATGGGCGCCTTTAGATGGCTCGGTAACTGCTGTTGGATATGACGCTAATGGAGACGGCGACACGACTGACGGAACTGACAAAATTTTGGTAACCGGTCAATCGTCTCACTTTACCACCTTTGCCGTCACTGCCTCAACCGACACTATTCCGCCATCTGCGCCCACTGGAATTTCTGCCACTGCCGGCGCTCAGAAAATTACCCTTGCCTGGACCAATCCAACTGAGTCCGACTTGGCTGGTATTAAAATTTATCGTTCCACCACCTCTGGCACAGTCGGAGATCTGGTTACCACCATTGCCAATACCACTACCACAAGTTATCAAAATACCGGATTGACCGCTAATACAACTTACTATTATGTGGTAAAAAGTTATGATGGCGCTGGCAATATTTCAACCAACATCACCCAAGTGAACGCTAAAACCAATGCCGCTCTGCCTGCCACTGGCGCTGCCAGTGGCCAGTCCGTAAGTATGTGGTGGTTGTTAGCGCTGGCTTTTTTGCCGATTATCCAGATTGCCCGGACTAAAAAAGTGTAGCAAAAAGAAAAGAGAAGACCTTTTGCAAGGGGGTCTTCTCTTTTTGAATTAAGAATGCCAGCCGGATTCTTTATAATTAGAATACTGCAAGAGATTGAATGACGGCGGGAAAGAATGACGCTCATGCGGATTCTTTATTACAAGAGGGCGCAGCCCATTACAATTAGCGTAAAAAAGAATGCCGCTCATGCGGATTCTTTATTACAAGAGGGCGCAGCCCATTACAATTAGCGTAAAAAAGAATGCCGCTCATGCGGATTCTTTATTTGTAACAAAATGAAAACATATTTTCCACGAATAATTGGACTCTGTAAAAAACTATGCCATTTTCGCGTCAGTAAATTCATATTTTTAATCATTGTTTTGGCTGGTTTGATTATTGCTTTAGTAATTAGTGGCAATAATAATTCCGGCGCAAAATGGCTGCCTCAAATAAAAAAAATTGCCAAAAAAGATATTTCTGGATTTGGATTAGATATTGCCAAAATCGATGTTTGGGCGCCAATTATTCCGCAGGTAGACGGTTATGACGAAGCGATATATCTCAAAGCGATTGAAGAAGGCGTGGCGCAATTCAAAGATACTAAAAACCCTGACGAAAACGGCAATCTGCTTATTTTCGGGCACAGCGAGTATTACAAAGACAAACCCGGCGATTACAAAGAGGTCTTCAAACCATTAGACAAATTAGAAAAAGGCGACCCATTTAATGTCTATTATCAAAATAAAACTTTTAAGTACGAGATCTTTGAGTCAAAAAAAGTAGGTAAATCCGACTGGACAATAATGGACCCCACCCCTGAAATTCCAGACGACCAAACCATCACCCTAATGACCTGTTGGCCACCGGGAACTCTGGATGCCAGATGGGCGGTGTTCGCGAAACAAACACCATAACCCAAAAGTTCAGCTGGGAAACCCCGACGATTACACTTCTGCAATAACAGAATGTAATTCGTTTTGCAGAAAACAATTTAGTGGGACTGGCCACCCGGAACTCTGGACGCCAGATGGGTGGTATTTGCCAAACAAGTTAGTACTAATTAACGAATCTCTAAGGGTCTGTCGTCAAATACGCTTTTAGGGCGAAAATTGTCAATCCGTAGTCGAAAATTTCAAAAAGCGACAATGCTTATCGGGATGATAAGCGGAGGAGCTTTTGGGAATTTGCAGACCGGAGTGATAATTTACAGCCAAAATGGTATTTGTTGACAGAGCCTCTAATGAAGCGCCGCTTTAGGCGAGATTATTATCGCTGCCATCGATTGCCAAATTGATTATTTAATTTGTGTGAAAGCGTTTTGGCGGCGATATGTTTCAAATATCCGAGATACGATTGCAGGCTCTCGTTTAGCTTTTTTGATTCTGTTTTTTGAATTTTATCTAGCCTTGCGAACATCCTTTGAACAGTTTTGCTCCTTGGCAAGTTAAATTTCGGATAGGCGACATAAC
Organism: Candidatus Berkelbacteria bacterium Licking1014_7; assembly: GCA_007376535.1. Lineage (GTDB taxonomy): Bacteria > Patescibacteriota > UBA1384 > GWA2-35-9 > CG2-30-39-44 > VMGK01. Next base: position 5,539 of record VMGK01000019.1, read on the forward strand.
CGACAAAATCTAAACCCCAGCTTAGTTTGCGTAAAATTATTTTGTCGGGATGGAGCAAGAGCTTAAGATGCTCGCCGAGAAATGACTTAATTTCTTCTAGATACTCTAAAAGTTTCTCCTGATTATCCGCGAGAAACATAAAATCATCTGCATAGCGCAAGTAATATCTAGCTTTCAGCTTATGTTTTACAAACTTATCGAGCGGATCCATATAGATATTGGCAAATAGTTGAGAGGTCAAATTCCCGAGCGGCATGCCTTTGCCGGGCAAGGATTCAAAACTTTCGATTATTTCAGCAAGTAAATTCATTAGTTTTTCGTCAGCAATTCTGCGAGATAAGAGGTTAATCAAAATTCTATGGTCAATGCTGTGAAAAAATTTTCGGATGTCACATTTTAACGCCCAGCATATCCGAGAGTAATTTTTGCTCTGTTTTCTTGCCATTGAAACCAGTCTCCGAAATGCCTTATGGGTGCCTTTTTGTTTCCGACAAGAATAGCTATCAAAAATAAACGTTCTATCAAAGATTGGCATTAATATTTGATAAATTGCCTGATGGATTAATCTTTCGGCAACCGAAGTTTTATTGATAATTCTTGGTTTAGGATCAGTAATATGGAATTGTTCGTATTTGATCTGTCTTTTAGTTCCGGATTTTAGTTCCTCATAAATCGCAAATATGTTATCTTCAAGATGAAGTTCGAAATCCTGTACATCAACTTTGTTTCGCTTATCCTTGCAAAATTCCCGCCAAGCCAGAAATAAATTCTCAAGAGATATAATTTGTTGAAAGGAGCCATCATGAACAATAATCCTTCTACTGTCCCCCAATTCGAGTCCGAGCTGTTTCAAAACACCCCCATTATTTTGGAGGTCTATGACTTCTTCAAGCTCTTTCATAAGGTTTTAGGTAAGTTCCCTAAATGCGAAAAGCACAGTTTAGGAATCGAGATCGAAAAGCACATTTTACAAATATTAAAACAACTTATGGTCTGCTCGGCTTCGGAGAAGACAATAAAAAAAACTAAGTTACCCGAAATAAGTGTCAATCTCGACCTCCTAAAGGTGCTGATCCGGCTCTGCTATGACACAAAAGCAGCCGACCTCAAATCATATATTCGCTTACAGGAAAAACTCCAAAAGATTGGCCGAATGCTTGGTGGTTGGATTAGAAGCCTAAAGTGAAACTCCCGGGCGGGCGAACAGCGAGCCACAGTTGTCGTTAGCGTAGTTCGCATCGTTGGCATTGAACTTGAACTTGTCGTCGTTGAAGTTGAGGTACAGCGAGTTTGACCACTGGCCGTCACGCTTCCAGTATTGCCTTAAACTTGTCTGTGCCACCGCGAACTAAATATTATAGTTTCGCTGAATTGAAATCAGAGGCAGCTTGCGCATCCTCTTCTGCGGAGTAAAGGCAAGGAGTGTCAATCTGGCTTCTAACCAAACGACTATTGGGCGATTCCGACCCGTAAGCCGAAATGCATTAGCCCGTTTTCAAATTAATTGGTTCTGATTAGTTATTTTTATTTGTAAAGAAAAATTTGATTTTGAAAAAAAGTTTCAGGGGGGCGAGCAGAGCTCGCCCCCCTGACCAAGGGACCGAATGTCCGAGAGTGTCCGAGCTGCCTAGGCGGCGAGCCCCGACACTCCCGGGCGGGCGAACAGCGAGCCACAGAGGCCGCGAGCGTAGCGCGCATCGCGGGCATAGAACTCGAACCGGGCGTCGTCGAAGAAGTAGAGGGACAGCGAGTCTGACCACAGGCCGTCACGCTCCCAGTTGTACTGGGCACCGGGAAAGTCCTTCCACTGCTGACCATAGGCCGTCAAGACCTTGGTCCCGATGGCCAGCGAGAGACCGGCGACCGGCTCTATCGCGAGACCCTTGGGGTCCCAATGGAGGATCTGCCAGAGCGCGTTCCTGGGACTGTAGCAAATCTTGGTGCCCCAGTTGCCGAGGCAGACCGGCATGGCCAAGCAATTGTAGCCCTGGCTCAAAGCCGCTTCCTCGAGCGGCACCAAGATGTCCCTGACCTCAACCACGATGCGGACGTAATCCGGCAGGGTCAGCTCGTCTCTGTTCTTAGTCCGCCAGTTGACGAGCGGAGCCATCTCGGGGCTGTCGATGATCGTGGTGCAGACGGTGGCGATGACCTTGCCGTAGCCTGCGCCGCGCGGGTTCTCGATATCCCAGAGCTGACCGAGGGTCGGCAGGATCGGCCAGAGACCGATGCCATCGACGCCGAACTCGCCGGTTGAGAAGGACAGGTTCTGCGCCGCTTCCGGCCACTTCGGCTCGAAGCCAAGGACCTTCTGCAAGCGCCCTGCCTGCGTCTCAAGAGTCGGCATGGCGAACCCTTCGGGGTAAAACCATGCCTGGTCGCATTGCTCGCAGATGTAAGGGTTGCGCTGCTTGATCTGCTCGATGAGCGCAACGACATCGTCCGGATTCTCGCCGAGAAGCTGAAAATCGGATTTACCGCATCCACGCTCCTCAAGCAGCCTTGCTAGCTCGCCAGTCTGTCTGGCACCAATGGGCAACACGGTATTCATACCGCAACACCCTCCTTGCGCAACCTGCTGACAAATGTTACCATTGTAGTCAGGATTTTTAATCGCTGGCTCTTCTTAGAGCCTAGCTGATTACTGCTTTGTCAAACACCACTTAGCTATAGATAACCAGATAGGCAATAAGAAAAAAAATTTCAAAATCTAAAAATATACTCAAAATATACCAAAAAAAGACCTTTCTGTCAATAGTATATAGACCTTTAAGAAACTAATCTTCACTCGTTCAGTTCTTCCAATTTAACTTTAACCGTCTGTTCCTGGCTATCCGGAACTCTGGATGCCAGATGGGCGGTGTTCGCGAAACAAAAATAGAAACCTAAAAGTTCGTGAGTCAGAAATTAGGGCCAGGCCCTGCCAACAAACATCTTAAGTCAAAAAAACTTTTTACTTTTTGATGTTTGATTTAATGCAATTGTGTTTTTGTATATGAGCATGAAAATTTGACATTTTTTTAGATTGTCCTATAATGCAAAGCAAGTCGCAAAACCCAATAGCGACGCGAGGCGCAAATTCCCCCTGAAAGGAGGGGTTGACGATGGCGAAACTCCGTTTCGTTATCGCAAAAGATGAACTCAGGGGTATTGTGGTGTCCGAAAAACGGACAATCGGAGCGCCCTTTGAGCAAAGGCTTGACGATCTGCTGGCGGAGTTTCAGTTTGCTATCGTCAACCCTGCTTCTCGTGTCCCTGTTTCAGCGCCGCTGACGCTGATCAGAAACAAGGTCCCCCTCGTTCGGCTCGCCCAAAACCTGCGAGGGCGAGCCGAACGAGAGCTGGTGGAAGCGCTCACTCCGCGTGAGCAACCCCTTCCGCCAGCCGCCTGAGCTTCCCTCAGGACGACCCCTTTGCCCTAAAGGCAGCGCACCTTGTTGCGCTGCCTTCTCTTTTTTTACTCGCCTCTTTACTCGTCTTCGCAAATATCCCGCCAAAACCAGTATCCGCCCTCTTGTAATAACTGGCTATAATTACCCACTACTTAGTATATACTAAAAGTGCAGAAGCGAATTTAACTATCACTCCGCCATTTCCTCCAAAACCGCTGTGAGAACTTGTTCTTTACCTGAACGCAAAATTTTTACTTCAACTTCCTCGCCCACTTGCCGTTTGGCGATAATACGCGCTAACGAATTATTTTCGTCAATTCTCTCGCCAGCAATTTCCAAAATAATATCGTTTTCCTCAACCCCGGCTTTATCTGCTGGCGATCCTGGCATAACCGCCACTTCCGTGTGGCTATTTCCCCGCACTACTAACGCGCCATACTCCACTTTCAAATTATTGAGACGAGCAATCTCCTTAGTAATTGGAATATACCTCACGCCAAAATATGGTCGCTTGATTTTCCCAAACTGCTTTACCTGCTCAATAGTATTTTTTACACTGTCAATCGGAATGGCAAAACCGATGTTTTCTGCCTGCGCCACTGCCGTATTCACGCCCACCACTTGACCTTTCAAATTAACCAGTGGACCGCCGGAATTTCCGGGGTTAATGGCTGCGTCGGTTTGCAGCATACCCTCAAGTTTCTCGGTCATTCCGCCTCCGCCAGCGTTAATTTGCCGTTCCTTGGCGCTTATCACTCCGACCGTGACGCTGTTTTGAAATTCGCCTAAAGCATTGCCGATGGCTATCACCCACTGCCCCACTTCTACTTTATCGCTGTCGCCCAAATCCACCACCGCTAGACCCTTGGCGTCAATTTTAATAACTGCCAAATCCATCACTGAATCGCGCGCCAAAATTTTAGCGGTATAATCCTTGCCATCTGAGGTAAAAATTGTATAAGTGGCATTAGTGTCTTCCACCACGTGTTTATTGGTAATAATCATACCATCCTGTGTGATAATAAAACCGGTGCCGCCGCCTTTCTGCTGAAAGATCTGACCAAAAAAATTCCGCACATCGCGGGTGGTTGAAATTGACACCACAGACGGAGACGCCTTTTTAACCGCGTCAATCACAGCTGACGACTCTTCTAAAACCAATTTTTCAGTTCGGATAACTGGCAAACTGACTTTCTCAAACAACTTCTTTACACCCAGCCAGTCCTGCGCTTGGGGCGAATCAGATAAATAGACGAGCCCGGCGATTCCGCCTAAAAGCCCAATCACAAAAGTGACCAGCGCGTAAAACAAAAACGCAAAAACCATTTTTTTAGAACGATCAGTGTCAATCACCCTATCCCCTGAACCGTTTTGAATATAGCGTATTTTCATCATTTCTCCTTTAGGACGCTGGATTCGAACCAGAGTCAAGTTTAGAATCCCGCGTCCTTATGTCTTGTTTCTTCGTCGTCAATCTTTTTTGCCCAATACCCCAGCCAAATTGTCGCTACTACCGCTAAAGTCGTCACTGCCAAAGCATAGACCAAATTTGACAAAACCGTCGCGCCCTGACCAATATAACGATTAATCAGCGCTTTAACCAACTCATTCCATGAAAGCGCCGCCACTAAACCAAAAGCGCTTGTTAACATAACACTCACTGTTTTGAAATACTGCGACCCGATTTTTTTCACCAATTTTTTATTAGACATAATCTTAATAAATTTCTAAGCTCTAATTTCTAATTTCTAAATAAATCCCAATAACCAATTTCCAAATTTCCAAAAGTTTTAAACATTTGAGAATTGGGCTGAGTTTTTACATTTGAGTTTTGAGTTTTGCATTTTGACATTGGATGAAAAGTTTTCCCTTTTCCGAAATCGCTAACCGAAATCGCTAAATCCAGGAAATGGGTTGGAAGAAATAGGAAAATGGTAAGGAAGAAGGAAATAAGATATAGGTTACATGAAATAGGAAAGTGGTAAAGAAAATGGAAAAAGGATATAGGAAAAAAAACGGGAGCTGGCATCTTGTATCTTGTATCTTTTGGCTAATGTGAATTTTGAGATTTATTTAAGTTATGTATATTATAACTTTATTTTTTTTCCGATGCAACTAAGAAGGGCCATCCATGCGCCTGCCCCATTGCCAGCGAAACGGCTTTTGGGGTCATTGCGAGCCCATTGAAGCGCGACAATCTCATTTAAGTAATAACCCAGTAATAGAAGATTTAATATATACTAAATAAAAAATGGGCGATTTTTTCTTCTACCTTTTTCGCGTCTGCCTTACCGCGGGTCTCGCGCATCACCTGTCCGATTAAATAAGCGATCGCTTGCGTTTTGCCGGCTTTGATTTTTGCGGCTACATCTGGATTTTGCGCGATCGCTTTTTTTACGATTTTATTCAGATCAGTCCCGCTGTCAATTTTTTGGTATTTTTTAAACAAGCTCTCAATTGATTTTCCTTGACGCGCCTCTTCCAAAATTTTCTTGGCAATGGTGCGGTTTATTCCTCCTGAATCAATAACATTTGCCATATACGCTAAATCATTTGGCTTTAATCTCATATCTGAAACTTCGTTGATCAACAAATTTGCCAAAATTTTCTTGTTGTTTGTATTATAAGCCGTCTGCTCAAAATAATCTGACATTTTCAAATTAGCAATTATCACCTCAATGTCTTTATCTTCCAACCCCCATTTTTTATATTTATCCCGTTTCGCGTCTGGCAATTCCGGCAACTTTCCAATTTCTTTTTCCAAGACCTTCGTCGCAATCGGAGGAATATCCGGCTCAGGAAAATAGCGATAATCCGCCGAGGTCTCTTTAATCCGCTGGGAAAATGTCTTTTGTTTTGAATCATTCCAACCCCGCGTTTCCTGCGCCACTTTCCCGCCTGAATCTAAAATTTCACTCTGTCTCTTAATTTCATACTCAATCGCTTTTTCAACCGCTTTGAAAGAATTAAGATTTTTTACCTCAACCTTTGTGCCGAGTTTTGGATTTCGGTTATTGGAATTTGTTTCGGATTTCGGATTTCGGATTTCGGATTTGCGGAGTGAGATATTCACTTCCGCTCTCATCTCCCCTTTCTCCATATCCGCGTTTGACACACCCAGATAGCGCAAAATCAACTGATACTCACGGCAAAATTCGCCTGCCTGTTTCGCGCTGATTATCACTGGCTCGGTAACCAACTCCACTAATGGCGCGCCGGCGCGATTAAGATCAATAAAAGACGATTTATCGCCAGCGCTGTGTAAAAGTTTTCCAGTATCTTCTTCTAAATGAATCCTGGTAAGCACAATTTTTTTGCCGTTTGGCAGACCCTCACACCCCGCGTTGAAACACGGGGCTTTATGTATGGAAGATTTTTTATTCCCACATTCATCCCCACTATGAATAGCGGGGCTTTCTGAGTGTGGGGGCAGATTCAAATATCCGCCTTCGCAAATCGGCTGGTCGTACTGCGAAATCTGATAATTTTTCGGCAAATCCGGGTAAAAATAATGCTTGCGATCCCATTTGGTCTTGACGGCAATCTTTGAATTCAACGCTTTGCCGATTTTAATCGTGTCAAGAATCGCCTGTTTATTGGGCGCTGGCAAAGTGCCCGGCAAACCCAAACAAACCGGGCAAACATTCGTATTGGGCGCGCTCCCAAACGGATCATTTTTGCATCCGCAAAACATCTTGCTTTTGGTATTCAACTCCGCGTGAATTTCCAGCCCGATTATCGGTTCATATTTATTTTTCATTTTATCAACTCTTTAATCGCTTTTTCAAAATCATTTAAGGTTTTTTTGGTTTGAAAAGACAGCAATGCAAAATCTGATTCATGCACAATGCGATTTCTGACTTTGTGCGCGTTCCAGGCGGCTTGATAAGCGCTTTCAGCCATTTTCCCGCCGGCTAATTTTAGCCGTTCGCCTAAGGTCTTACCAGAAAAATTTTGCGATTTCAAGACCTTATCTAAAAAATTATCCGCTTCAGTGATCGCTTGACGAAAATGCGCCTCGTCACCCAATTGAAAAACTCCCCAAAGACGTTTAAATTCATCTTGAAATTCTTTTTGAGCGATTTTTTTGACGGCAGACGGTTTGAAAATTCTAACAAATGGCTTGACAATAATCTTGCCCAACCCGCTCATTATCATATCAAACACTTCCACCTCACGCGATTTTTTTTGTTTTTTCATTATGTAAAATTAAAATATAAAAACTATTTTTAAATTAGGAAAATCACTTACTTTTTGGGATTGTAATTCGCTGAATCACCACATCCTTTATCGGCTTATCGTTATCATCAATCTCAACTTTTGAAATTTTTTGCGCCACATCCATTCCCCCAATCACTTTCCCAAAAACCGTATACTTGCCGTCAAGTTGCGTCTGTGCTCCACCCACAACAATAAAAAATTGCGAGCCATTAGTGTTGGGTCCGGAATTTGCCATTGCCAGCGCGCCGGTATCAATTTTATACGTGTTTATTTCATCTCCAAACAGCGCGCCCCAAAACGACTGTCCGCCAGTGCCGCAAACCGTATTCTCGTCATTATCACTGCAATACGGATCTCCTGTCTGAATTATAAAATCAGCGATCACCCGATGAAAAATTAAATTATCATAATAACCCTTTTGCAAAAGTCCGATAAAATTTTCTACGGTTTTGGGCGCGTCTTTAGAATATAATTCAACTGTGAACCGCCCGTAATTTGTGATAATTTCTGCTTTGCTCATTTTCTCTCCGATATTATTTTGCGGTCGTTGTATTATTGCGATCGCAAAAAAACCCACTGCTATCAGCGCTAAAAACCAGCCCCTGATTTTACTTTTTTTATCTTCCGCTGTTTCCTGTATTTTCCGCTCTTCAATTTTTCTTTCTTGTTTTATTTTTTTTGCTTTTCCCATTTCTAATTTTTTATTTATTACTTCATAAAACCTTTGGTTTTATATTATGCCAATCCGTAATTTCCTGATACTTTTCAACCACCTCCAGAATTTTATAATCCGCCTTTTGCGCGCCAATAATCTGCATTCCCACTGGCAAGTCCTTTCCTTCTCTTTTGACAAAACCGGCTGGCGCGGAAATTGCCGGCAATCCAGCCGGATTAACTGGCACAGTCAAAATATCTGACAAATACATTTTCAAAGGATCTTCGACTTTTTCCCCAAATTTGAACGCTGGCGTAGGAGAGACCGGACTGATAATCATATCCACTTTTTCAAACACTTTGTCAAAATCCTGTTTGATTAATTCCCTGACTTTTTGCGCGGTATGATAATATTTTTGAACATAGCCAGCGCTTGAAGTAAAAGTGCCTAACATAATCCGTCTTTTTGCCTCCTGCCCAAAATATTCCCTGGTCTTGCCAAACAAAATACCGTCATAGCGCGCCAGATTTGATGCGACTTCGGTTGGCTGAACAATATAATAAACCGCCAAACCGTATTTAGAATTCGGCAAAGAAACATTTACGATTTTTGCGCCTTGATTTTGTAAAATTGCGATCGCTTTTTTTATCACTTGTTTGACATCGCTGTCAATTTCATCAGCCAGCCCCGTTAGAGATTTTTCTCTAAACGGGGTAAAATATTCTTTGGGCAAACCGATCGTCATATTCGCGAGTTGATTAAATTTTTTATTAGTGTTATTCGCGTCTTTGACATCAAAACTAGTAGCATCGCGCTGGTCGCGCCCTGAAATCACTTCAAAAATCTGGCGGCATTCTTGGGCGCTTGAAGCCATCGGACCAATTTGGTCAAAACTTGAAGCCATGGCAATCAGTCCATAACGAGACACTGCGCCATAGGTCGGCTTAAAACCGGTAATCCCGCAAAACGAGGCAGGCAAACGAATCGATCCGCCTGTGTCAGACCCCAGCGCTGCTGGCGCCAGCGAAGCAGAGACCGCCACTGCTGATCCGCCAGACGATCCGCCTGGCACTCGGCTCAAATCCCAAGGATTTTTGCTCGGTCCAAAATCAGAATTTTCCGTTGACGAACCATGCGCAAACGCGTCTAAATTTGTCTTGCCAAAAATAATCGCGCCGGCACTTTCAAGTTTTTCAATCACTGTGGCGCTGTACGGCGGATAATAATTTTGTAAAATCTTTGAACCAGCAGTGGTTAAAATATTTTTCACGCAAATCGCGTCTTTGATTGCCACTGGCACGCCATCAAGTTCTCCCAGAATTTCGTTTTTTTGGCGGCGCTCGTCTGCCTGACGGGCTTTTTCCAGCGCCAAATCAAAATTCTCAGTAATAAAAACATTCAACTTTGGGTTTAACTTTTTCGCGCGGGAAATATAACTTTTTATCAACTCAACCACTGAAAAATCTTTCCTATCTAATCCTCGCCTAATTTTATCAATCGTCAAATTTTCTACTTGCATATTACTATCATTTTTACTGAAATGATTGATTTCAAAGTAAATTGTTCGTTATTCATCGGGATAGAGAAATCACTTAAAGTAATCTCAAAATCCAAAATGCCAATCTCAAAGTGTAATGCAAAATTTAAAATAATTCTGAATTTTGGACTACACTTTGCATTTTGAGATTTCCCCGCTTGCTTCGGGGCAGGGAGATTTGAAATTTAAATATTTATTCATCATTTCCCAACACCATCCCAACCTTAAAATGCGGGCGCTTTTTGTCATTAGCGTTTTGGAAAATTTCTTTTGGGGACAAACTTTTTTCGCAAACATCTTCGCGGTAAATATTTTCCAGCCCGAGCGATTGCCCATACTTCAAACTGTCTTTCGTTTTCACTGCCTGCAACTTCTTAAAATAGTCCAAAATCTCTGACAACTGACTGGAGAATTTTTCTTTCTCGTTTTTGGATAAATCAAGCCGACTAAGATGGGCTAAATGTCTAATGTCGAATCTTTTCTTCATAAATTCATCTTAGACGAAAATCACTTAAAATTCAAATTTTGATAAAATTTTCGCCTCACAAAGGGGAGCCCAGCAAAGGGACAGTATCAGCAAAGGCAGCAAAGGGCAAAGGGGACAGTTCTCTTTTACTCCTGTTAATTCCTAAATCCTAAATGAATCTACCTTGTACCTTGATTTCGTCTTGTCGTCTTGTGATAGTCTATTTTATTCTGCTCATTTTTTGCTTGAGACGCGCTCCCCCAAACTGATCTATTATAACTTTTTACAACCATTTCATCTATTATCAGTTTACGATAACTATTCTGTCTTTCGATTTTGTTTTTTCCTAAACTTTGGTAAATAAAATCTGGAGTGATTAAATCATTCTTCTCTCCTAAGCCGTAATAACGAAAACTCGAGAAGTGATAATCTTCTGATTTTTTAACAATATTTTTTCTCACCGGGTTAAGTTCAATATACTTTCCGGCTTGAATAAAATAACTGTCCTTGCCAACTGGCTTACTTTTGTATCTGCCCTGCCAAAAATGACCGATCCAGCCATAATGCTGCTTATAGTAATAGAAATATGCCAAATTTAGTTTCTTCATAAAAGTAGCGAAGTCCAGAGCTGATTTAGTTTTAATTAAAAAATGGGTATGATTGGACATCAGAGTGTAATGATATAGATCAAAGGAATGATCACTTTTGTATTTTTTAATCAGATCGAGGTAGTAGTGATAATCGTCGTCATACTTAAAAACAATATTACGATTATTGCCGCGAGTCATAATATGGTAGAACGATTGAGAAAGAAGAAGGCGAGGGGAACGAGACATAAATATATTATAGCAACAAAACGATTATTTAGGAAATGAACCTGTAAAAGAGAACCGTCCCCTGTTGGTTCGAAATAGAAAGTTTAGGCGTAATGCGGTTTTTTGGGGTCTAAATTGGCACTATTTCCCCAAAATTTCATCAATCATTTTCCTTTTGCCTTTCTTTATTGGTTTTACTTGACCCACAAAATACACACTTTTTTGATCATTTTTTATGATCATTGCATAAATTGTGATTATTTCTAAGATTAAATATTTTACTTTGCAGGTTTGAACCAGACCCCCGAAAATCGCATTACGCCGTAATTCAAGGTTATATATAACAACTAAAACAATTTAAAATTCTACCAAGCTAAATGTGCGTTCGGTTTCGTCTTTATCTGGCGGAATGGGAACGATAACAGCTTTTACATCTCCTTTTTCTATTGAGGAGGGCTCAATTTTTAACTCACCTTTGTCTTTTTTTATTTCAGTTAGCCGAACACCATAATTTCCAAAATCCCATATTGGTGATGATCTAAATATAATTTCTTCTGCTTCGCGAGCTTGTTCTCTGTCGTTTTTCTCCAAAGACCGATAAAAAGCAGAAAGAACAACAGAGCAATGGGTGGGAATTGTAAATTCTCTTGATGTGTTTTCAATGCGCATTTCATTTTCAACCGTTCTCATTTCATTTGCAATTTTTATTCTTAATCGTTCAAATTCATTTTCGTCTCGAAGATAAGTCCTATTGCCTGCGATGCATCTTTGAACAATCGTTTGAGTACACCGAAAGAGTGAAAATATTTCATCACTATTTAGATCATGGGAAGCAATTTTATGTTTCATCTGCTCTGAAAAAATTACACTAAACCCCGGGGCTACTCCGCCAATAAAACTTATGCCCCCACTTTTGTCTCTCTCTATGGGGTGATTACTGGACATCACTCGTTCTAAGCTATAGCTCCCACCTTTAATTCCCGCATTAAAAGTTCCTTTGGGAAATTGAAATTTGCTATCATACCAAGGTTTTTTCATAAAATTTCGTGATTCTCTTAAGGGAGTCATATAAGCACTAAATGCTTTTTCTACTTTTGGCGTAACACCTGCTGATGCTCTAAATTGTAAGGGCTGCCCACCAGATAAAAGTTGGTACCAGTCCTCGTACTCTTTATATGATTCACCTTCGTTTATAGAAGTGAAAAATCCTACTTTGTGAATCAAATCTCCTGGATTTTCTGTGTAATTTTCTAAATCATTGATGTTAACTTCTGTAATTTTTTTACCAAGCTGTTCAATGTTGTCTAACAAATCGGGAACATTAATAAATCTTTGTTCGCCATATATCCTTCTGTGCATCTTTTCAGCTCTTTCCCGAGATTCGTTCTGGCCTTCCTGCATAGCTGTTCTGAATGTTTCTCCCATAATTTTCTCCTTTCTTTTTTTATTACAAGAGGGATTTTACGCAGCCCCGCCCTTTCAGAAGAAAGAGCGAGGCGCAGTAAAATCCCATTACTCCGCCAGCTGGCGGATAGCGTAAAAACCGTTCTCTTTGACTAAAAAAATCACAAAGTTAAATAGTCGCCAAATTTTAACATGACTATTTCACTAACACGTAAATCGGCTGGGAATCAATGGTAATTTTTCCATCGGTAATCGCAACCTTATTTCCCAGATAATCAATCGCCTGCGCGTTATCTTTAATTTCCAGCGGCAAAGTTAAAGCAAACTCGCTTTCAGACCAAAAGACAAAAAGTGGTTTTTTTACAGAATTTTTTGAAAAAGAAATTTGATAGCCAAACACACCTTCACCTAGATCAAGCCGCTTCAAATAATTAAATCCGCTTAAATTTTGGACAAAAATCTTAAAAGCAGTGTAGGCGGGTTTGGGCGCGCCAGAAATTTTCAAAAGACCGACCGTCGCTTGCAAAGGGTCAATTTTTGCGCCTTCTTTATCCTGCCAGTGATAATATAAAATTTTCTCTAATCCCGCTTCAAAACCGATTAAAAACCTTTTTGCCACCTCCTGCGCCTGAATATCTTCGCTATATTCTGAAAAAGTTAGATCCGGTCCGGACATTTCCAGAGACCAAATTGGCTTTAAAAAAATTTTCGCTTTCATTTTATTTTGCAACCACTCGACTCTCTCGGCAACACTACTTAGACCAGAAAACAGATGCAAATCCACGATATCAAAATCATTTTTTGATTTTTGAAAAATATAATCTATACCATTTTCAATTTCCTTAAACGGCGCATTATTCGCGTTTTTTACATCAATATTGCCCAAAGCGATTCCCGCTAAAATAATCGCATTGTCTTTACTGGCGCTTTTAATCGTTTTGCGCGCGCTTGAAAGCAAGGTCGCGTACTGCTCTTGATTGCCTTTCCATCGTCCATTTTTATCAAACACTCTATCCTCAATCTGCCAAAATTTTACTTTTTGCCCAGATTTATCCAAGGCGCCACGCAAAAATTCTTGATACTTTTCCTGCGTCAAAGGCGGACAGGAAAAACCCTGAAAATCAGTCGGGCAAACCGTATCTGCCCGACTGTCGGAAAAAACTGTCACGATTATTTTCTGACTGTCAAGCGCATTAATCTTATCGATAAAACCCTGCCAACTGTTTTGCTTAACATCGTTCCAATGAAGTTCTACTCTTGTCCACAAACTGCCGAAATCCTTTACCTCCGCTGTCCTATCCAAATCGCTGATCCCCCAAACCGTTCCCTTAATCTGTCTCTCTTGCTTGGTCTTTTTCCCAAAAACATCTATTTTTTCAGTTCTGATAAAATAATAAAAAAACATCTCGGCAAAAATCACCGCCCCTAACACCCAGACAAAAATCCAAAGTTTTTTATGCTTCATCTAATAATCTGTCTAATAACCTTTTCTACCTGCCGCTCCTGCGGATTCTTTATTTGTCCGGCTGGCATTCTTTATTCCACAGCCGGTCTAATTGTTTTTCATCAATAATTTTAACACCCAACTTTTTGGCTTTTTCGTATTTTGATCCCGGGTTAGCGCCGGCGATTAGAAAATCTGTTTCCTTTGATACAGCCGACGACACGTTTCCGCCACGAAGTCGAATTTGGTTTTGCGCCTCGTCGCGCGTGAGTTTTTCTAAAGTGCCGGTAATGACGAAACTTTTTCCCAGCAAGGTCTGCTTGATTTTTGGCGGTAAAATAATTTTAATTCCCAACTGGCTAAAATTGTTAAATTGCGATCGCTTTTTTTTGCTTTGAAAAAATTCAAATAGTGTTTGACTTGCCTCAGGACCAATATCATACATTTTCTGCCAGTCATCAAAATCGTATTTTGACAATTTATTAAATACTTTGGTTGGTTCAATTATATTTGAATTATTATCAACCAATCGCGCAATTTGATTAGAGGTAATTTCGCCAATGTGCTTAATGCCCAAGGCAAACAAAAATTTAGACAAAGAAATTTTTTTGGATTGCTCAATTGAGAAAATAATATTTTGCGCGCTTTTTTGCTCAAACCTTTCCAACGACTCCAAATCACTTTCTTTTAAGTTAAAAATATCGGTCTCGTTTTTTATTAACCCGGCTTCAAAAAGTTGAGCAATAATTTTTTTTCCCAGTCCGTCAATATCAAAGCCCTTTTTTGAAACAAAATGCTCCAGCCGACGAATCGTTTTTATTTTACAATTATTGTTGGGGCAAAACAAATCTACCTGATCGCTTTTCTGTTTAACTAATTTTTGCTGGCAATTCGGGCAAGCGACAGGCGGAAAATTTTTTTTAGAATTTTTCGGACGAAGTTCTTTAATCACTGACACCACTTCGGGAATAATGTCGCCGGCTTTTCTCACTATCACTGTGTCAGCGATTCGTACATCTTTTTTTAGCACTTCCTGCCAGTTGTGAAGCGTGGCGCGAGACACAATTGAACCGGCAATTTGCGTTGGCTCCATCACTGCCACTGGCGTAATTTTTCCCGATCTGCCAACTTGATTAATGATTGATTTTACCATCGTGGTTTTTTCTTCAGCCGGGAATTTATAAGCGACCGCGGCGCGCGGGGACTTACCTGCCACGGCTAATTTTTCAAAAGTCCGATTGTCATTTACGCCGACCCAAATTCCATCAATATTAAATTCTAAGCGATCGCGTTTTTTTTGTATGATTTGATAAAAACTTTTTACCTCATTTAGATCACGACACTCCCTGCCTTCAGCCACCGGAAACCCCAACTTCTGCAATAGTTTATGCTTATCGCTGTGAGTTTTAGGATTTAGATAATTTTTTAATTTTTGATTTGTAATAATATCGTACGCAAAAAAACTTAATTTTCTTTCTGCTGCAAGTTTTGGGTCAAGTTGGCGAATACTGCCCGCAGCCCCGTTTCTGGGATTAGCGAGCAAGGGCTTACCCGCTTTTTTATACTTTTTATTTAACATTTCAAAAACCGTCTTTTTCATATAGACCTCGCCCCGCACTTCAAACTTCGAATTTAGAATTTTAAGAGGGATGCTTTCAACGGTCTTTAGATTTTGGATGACATCTTCGCCAACCCAGCCGTCACCCCGAGTCAAACCTTGAATAAACTTGCCATTCTGGTAATGCAGACTAACCGCCAGACCATCAATCTTGATTTCCGCAAAATACCCGTCCGGCTTTTTATGAAGCAGGCGGGCATTGCGCTTTTGCCAATCCTCAAGCTCCTCAGCTGAAAAACTGTCAATCAAAGACAGCATCGGCTGTTTATGCTGAACCTTTTTAAACTTGTCCAGAGGTCTACCCCCCACTCTTTGGGTCGGCGAATCAGCAGTGATAAATTCCGGATATTGTTTTTCCAGATCGGCAAGTTCGTGTTTTAATGAATCATCAATTGCGTCAGACACCCTTGGCTTATCCAAAACATGATAGGCGTAACGATTTTTTTCTATCAATGTTTTTAATTTCTCAATTCGCGCTTTTATCACATTCTTTTTTATTTTATCCATAAACCCATTATAAACCAAAATACCTAAGCATCAAAATATTCAACAGGCATAGAGAACCCATTGCAAATCTCTCCAATCTACTACAATATGCCACATTTGGCTACAAAATACTCATCGTTCGTCATCGTCCGCCTTGGCGGATGCTTCCTCACCCTCTTTTAGATTTTCAACTAATCTGTCATCTCCCGTAATTTTTTAATCCGATCTTTTACATCTGGGTGGGTGGAGAACCAGGAGGCGAAAGCCCTCTTTTTGAATGGCGAAGCGATGAATAAATGCGCGGTGGCGCTATTGGCGGCGCGAAGCGGTTTTTTATCTGACGCAATCACTTCCAAAGCAGACGCCAAACCCTCGGGATAACGGGTCAAAAGCGCGCCAGACGCGTCCGCCAAATATTCGCGCCGTCGCGAAATCGAAAGTTGTATTAACCAAGCAAAAATCGGCGACAAAATTATCAAAGCAAAACCTAAAAGCGCGATTATATTCTTACCTTGTCCGTTTCCATCACTACCCCGATCGCCTCCTCCCCACCACATTCTTCGCAAAAACAAATTTGAAGCCAAGCTCACCGCGCCCACCAAAACCACTATCATCGTCATTAACCGAATATCATAATTTTTAATATGCGAAAGTTCATGCGAAATCACCCCTTCAATTTGGGTTTTATTTAATCGCTCCAAAAGCCCGGTGGTGACTGCCACGCTGGCATGCGCCGGATCTCTGCCAGTGGCAAAAGCGTTAATTGAAGCATCCGGCATCACATAAATTTTTGGCTTAACAACGCCAGCGGTAATCGCCAAATTTTCCACAATCCGATGGAGTTCTAAAAAATTTTCCCGAGACGCCTCCCGCGCGCCTGATACACTTAAAGCAATTTTGTCTGACCTGTAGTAAGCAATCAACGCCTGCCCGACGCTCCATAAAACCGCGATTACCAAAATCCCCGGGCTATTATAGTACCAGCTCAAAAACCAGCCCAAACCGATAATCAATATCAAAACCACCCCAAACAAAAAAATCGTCCGTCGCTTATTAGAAATTATTTGATTGTACATAGCAACAAATTAAAAATCAAAAGTCAAAAGTCAAAAATACAAATCAAAATTTAAAAATGAAGAATTTACAATTGAAATAACCCCGCCGTCATTCAATTTCTTTGAGAATGAAATTTGAGATTACTTTACAATTCCACTTCTGGCGCTTGGGCGGCTTTTTCCTTTTCTCCACTGCTAACTTGAAAGAGTTCAAATTGACTAAATTTTACCCAACCAGCAATCATACTATTTGGAAAAACCTGAAGTTTAGTATTGAAATCCCGCACCTGCCCATTGTAAAACCGCCGCGCCGCCGAAATTTTATTTTCTGTATCGCTAAGTTCGTCTTGCAAAGCCCTAAAATTCTCAGAAGCCCGAAGTTGAGGATAATTTTCCGCCACGGCAAAAAGCGACTTTAAGGCGCTTGAAAGCATATTTTCCGCCATGGCTTGGTTGGGCGCGCCACTGGCAGAAATCGCCTCAGTCCGCGCTCGCGTTACTTCAATGAATACACCTTTTTCGTGTTTAACATAAGCGCGCACCGTCTTAACCAAATTCGGAATTAAATCATAGCGCCGTTTTAACTGAACATCAATATCGCTCCATGCCTCTTGGCAACGATTTTTCAAACTCACAAAACCATTATAAACAACCACCCCCCACAAAATTATTACCCCGACAATCGCTAAAATTATATAAATTGTCATATTAACTCCTCTATTATTTATCAACTTACACGACTTAGGCGCTTTTAACAATTTTAATATATTTTCGCAGGATAATTGACTTCGAGCGCCATCCGCCCCGTAAAGCTCACTTCGTTCGCAACGGGGCAGGCACCCGAGCGCCGCGTCCCGTTAATGACGCTTCTGTAATAATAGAATGTAATCTA
>VMGK01000020.1 GCA_007376535.1 Candidatus Berkelbacteria bacterium Licking1014_7
AAATTTGTTATTAACCCCTACAAAGAACAATATCAATCAACTTAAAAAAGTGACATTTCTACTTTGCACAAATGTGACATTTCTATTTTGATTTGACACATTATTGACAATATATATATAAACATATATCATATTTGCCATAAACAAGCACCTTGACAAACATTGTACGCTTGAACAGGAGGTTAGCCAGCATGAACCAAGTAGTCACTCACAACTCGAGGCTTTGGAGGCGAAACCATGATGGTACCGGGTTAGTTTTTACCCATCGGCAAGGAAAAGCCAAATTTTTACACCTAAATGCTCCGGGTATTGAAATTTTTACTGATTGTCAGGGAGATTTGTCCAAAAACAATATTGTTAAAAAATGGTCAGGTGCATTACAGATTGATGAAAGATTTGTAAGAGAATTCTTGCGCCAACTCCAGGAACAACAAGCCGTCACGATTGGCGAGTTATGCTTGGACCATTTACCACCGAACTGGGAAAATGAAAACCAACAAACAACGGATATTCTGTTAATAGTTCCTCCGAATCCATTTGCTTCAAGGGAAGAAATTCCCCTGCCCCTAGGAGTATTGATGCTGGCTAGCGCGCTGAAGCAGGTTGGTTTCTCTGTAGCATTGTTTGATATGTTTTTACATAATCTTGATCCAATAGAAATTGTTAAAGCAGTCAAAAAATACAAACCCAGCATTATTGGAATTTCGGTAATTACTGCCTCGGCGCCGTCTGCCTATCAAGTAATTAAATGCTTAAAAACAATTGATTTTGCTGGATTGTTGATAGTTGGCGGGATCCATGCCACGCATTGCCCCACCGAAGTATTGCAACAAGGCGCTAATGTAGTAGTGCGCGGTGAAGGAACGTACGCGTTATGCCAACTTGCAAGATTGTATTTTGATAATCGTGCTTGGGATACTAGTTTTTTGCAATCTATTCCCAATATTCATTATTGGCATGGTGACAAAATTCAGAAATCGCTTAAAGCTGTGAATACATCAATTTCTTCTGCTGACGATTTACCACAACCTGACAGAAATATAATTGATATAAATAATTACCCTCAAAAAGGGGCGATAATCTCAACATTTGGTTGTAATCGGAGATGCCGTTTTTGTACAGCCCGCAACCATCCCCTTTCATCCTACTTGGCAAGGAAGCCCGATAGAATCATCGCTGAATTACATGAAATGGAGCGTCTTGGTATATGTGTTGGCAATTTTGTAGACGATTCATTTCTTCTTGATCACCAAAGAGTAGAAACATTATGCAGAATGATTCTTCAAACAAACCTTAATATGGCATTCGCCTGCCAAGCAAAAGTTGATGATGCATGCAAAAATCCAAGCACTCTAAAGAAGATGGTAGAGGCTGGATTTTCTGCCATTGAATTTGGAGTTGAATCCGGGAATCAAGCAGTGCTTAGGTGGACTAGAAAAGGGATAACTCTCGAACAGGCAGCCAGAGCGGTAGATGCAGCTCATAACGCTGGGTTCCAAAGAATAAGTTGCGGCATGATTATTGGGTACCCGATTGACACCAGGGAAACCATAGAAGACACAATTCAATTTGCTATTCACCTCCTTAGTCGTGGAGCGCATAATATCCCATTAGCAATTTGCACACCGTTTCCGGGAAGTGATATCGCAAATAATGCAGATACATATGGAATTAAGATTGTTTGCCGGGATTGGTCGCGATACAACTTCCGGGAAGCTGTGATGGATACGCCGATGCTCACGCATCGGGAAATAGAGCAACTCTATCTAGATGGGCTCTATCGTATTCATTGCGCTTCTGTGAGGAAAGGAGGATAGAGGAAATGTGCAAGAAAACGTCTGAGAGGCGTCGACCACGGATTGTTCGCGTGGAGGAGGCATCGATGGACTGCCAGACAAATTCATCGGTGCGCGAAAAGGCGACCTCTTCGCCCCAACGAAAGAAAAAGGGGCACTGAACCCGTGGGGGCTGGAGGACAGGTTGTTCTCTTAGCCCCCCTTTTTATGTAATCGAATTGTAATTGCTTGATTGATATTTTATTGTTCTTAGATATCTCTATTTAGGAAGTTAGATATTTGGAATTTGTTTAAGTTGAAAGCTCTCTTTCGGGGAAATTAGTCCGTTAGTTGGTGGGGTATTGTTTAGGAATTAGAAATTAGAGGTTAGAAATTTCAAAAAAACCTCTCAAAGAGGTTTTTTTGTTATATCCTTATGTGGTTGTAATACTTAATTCTTCAAACCATAACTAAAATGTTAATTATCTTTTATCAAAAAAATAACTAAACGACCTGTCCATATTTTCAGAACAAACCAAAAATAGGACTTGATCCCGCCAATAAAGCGGGATTTTCTCCCTAGAAAGGAGGTGATCCATCGGCAGATTCCCCTACCGATACCTTGTTACGACTTAGCGCTCCTTACCAACCTAACCTTCCACCGACTAATGTCGGGGTTCGGGTTCTGCTGACTCGGCTCGCTTGACGGGCAGTGTGTGCAAGACTCGAGAACGTATTCACCGTAGTATGGCTGACCTACGGTTACTAGCGATTCCGGCTTCATGAAGGCGAGTTTCAGCCTTCAATCCGAACTGAGACGATTTTTAAGGATTTGCTCCACCTCACGATATTGCTACCCTTTGTAATCGCCATTGTAACACGAGTGTCGCCCAGGGCGTAAGAGCCACGCTGATTTGACGTCATCCCCACCTTCCTCCCGGTTAACCCAGGCAGTCTCCTGTGACATATATAACACAGGACGAGGGTTGCGCTCGTTAGCGGACTTAACCGAAAATCTCACGACACGAGCTGACGACAACCGTGCAGCACCTGTCATCTGGTTCCCTTACGGGCACCCCACCCTTTCGGGCAGGTTCCAGAGATGTCAAGCCCTGGTAAGGTTCTTCGCTTATTGTCGAATTAAACCTCATGTTCCACCGCTTGTGCGAGTCCCCGCCAATTCCTTTGAGTTTTAATCTTGCGATCGTACTTCCCAGGCGGCAAACTTAACGCGTTAGCTTCGGCACTAAGAGGGTCGATGCTCCCAATGCCTAGTTTGCATCGTTTACGGCGTGGACTACCGGGGTATCTAATCCCGTTCGCTACCCACGCTTTCGCTCCTCAGCGTCAGTACAGCCCTAGCAAGCTGCCTTCGCCATTGGTGTTCCTCTTAATATCAACGCATTTCACTGCTACACTAAGAATTCCACTTGCCCCTGACTGACTCGAGTTTCCCAGTATCCTGCGCTGTTCTTGAGTTGAGCCCAAGGATTTAACGCAGAACTTAAAAAACCGCCTACGAGCGCTTTACGCCCAGTAATTCCGGACAACGTTTGGACCCCACGTATTACCGCTGCTGCTGGCTAAATATCTGCAGCAATATTTTTGGACTATATCATCATCCTAATTTTAAAATTAGGAGTTCAGCGTGTAGTCTCTGAGGATTTCTACCATGCACAGCATGGAAACTCTAAATCCTAAATACTAAACAATATCTAAATTCAAAATAATAATGTTTTGAAATTAGGATTTTGAAAATTGGAATTTGTTTAGAAATTAGAAATTAGGATTTCCGTGCTATACACGGCAGATCTTCCCTGCTGATTGCTTCGTTACCCTTATGATTTGCGGTTAATCTTTTTTGGGTATTTATATAATATTTTAACATGTGCGTAATTATATATTCATAACGAAGGTTTCCAGCATATAGCTAAATTTTCTTATCCGATGTTACCATCGAATCTACGCGCCACCCCGATATGTTTTACGGGGCACGTAGTTAGCAGGTCCTTATTCTTAAGGTACCGTCATAATCGTCCCTTAAAAAAGCAGTTTACACTCCGAAAAGCGTCTTCCTGCACGCGGCGTCGCTCCGTCAGACTTTCGTCCATTGCGGAATATTCCCGGCTGCTGCCTCCCGTAGGAGTATGGACCGTGTCTCAGTTCCATTGTGGCTGATCATCCTCTCAGACCAGCTACCCGTCATTGCCTTGGTAAGCCATTACCTTACCAACAAGCTGATAGGACGCAGGCTCATTACCGAGTGGATTGCTCCTTTACTAACAATCGATTTCTATCTACAATCCACTCGAAATTTTCAATAATCAATTTCCAATTTCCAAAAAGTTTGAAAATTGTAATTTGAAAATTGATAATTCCGAGATATAATTTAGATTGTAAATAAAAAACGACTGTTAGACCATTGGGTATTATCCCTGATTTCTCAGGGTTATCCCCATCTCGGTGGTAGATTCCTACGTGTTACTCACCCGTTCGCCATGGTTCAGAGATCAGATACCAGATTTCAGAGGTCAGACTTTTCCTTAATTATTGATATCAAACGATTTAATTGTTTGGATAGATAAATATATCTTTCAATCAATGCGTCACAGGTTTTGGCTTTAACATTGCTAAACTCCAATATCTTCACTTGCTCTAAATGCGCAATCATTTCATCACTACTGCCCATTGAAATCGCTAGAAATCTTTTAAATTCAGCTTGTGACGCTCTTTTAGAAAAACCTTCAGCAATCGAGGGAGAAATTTGCCTTGATGTCTTTCTTAAATTAGTAGCTAGAATTTTATCGTTTGCCTCAACTAATTTTGCTAATTTTTCAACTGGCACAATTAACTGCAAAGCTAACTGATAAACTTTTAAATCTTTAATATCCATAATTTGATTATATCAGACTTCTGATTTCTGTAATCTGAACTCTGAACCATTCGACTTGCATGCGTTAGGCACGCCGCCAACGTTCGTCCTGAGCCAGGATCAAACTCTTAAATAAAATAAGAGAAAAAACTTTACCGAAGTAAACAAACTGACTACCCACCACAAATGTGGCTCTTCCGCCAAAGGCGGAATTAGCCAGCCTGCCCCGTCAAATCCGCTTCTGATGTTGTCTCGCTAAGCGAGATAAATCAAGAAAGGATTGTTCGGGGGATCAAACTCTTAAATAAAATTTGACTCTGCTTATAATTCAAGAACTAAAAGCAGATTTGGCTCAAAGAATTGTATTACAACCACACAAAGATATAATCCGCCTGCATAATATGAAATTATGCGGCGGAAAATCAAAAATCAAAATCCAAAATTTAAAATTTAATTTAAAAATTAAAAATAAATCATAAAATTAATGAATTTTGACAAGTCATAAAATGTGTGGTTATCTCACCACTTTGTCAAAGATCAATCCATCTAATTGTTTGATTAACTATTTAGATAATAACAAAAATGTATAATGGTTGTCAAGCCCCGAAAGGTCGCCAGACCGTTTCGAGGCGCCCGTCGTCGTTCAATCTCTTTGAGAAACCTAATTATATGTTACTGCAAATAGATTTTCCGCCAGAGGCGGATCTGCCTTTGGCATGACACTTCCGCCGGGCAGGCCGACCCTTGCAGACCGCGCTCCAGCAAGTAGAGGACGCAGTCCCTTTTGCTGGAAGCGGTTCTGGCGGGGTCAAGCCCGACAGGCATAATCGCTAATCTACTCGCGAATTGCCTCTCTAATCCTCGCTAATAATTAAAATCTATTTGAGCAACTTCTTTAGCGCTAAAATATAGCACGCCTCGCGTAAAGAGACCTTTTTATCTTTTGAAATTTTAAAAACTTCTTTCCATCCTTGATTCATTTTTTCAGATAACATTTCCAAGACCTTCGCGCGCGTCCATTTTTGTTTTTTCAAATTTTGCTCCCATTCAAAATACGAGACCGTTACGCCACCGGCATTTGCCAAAACATCGGGAATTACCATTACCCCCTGTTTTTGCAAATATTCTTCTGCTTCGGCAGATACGCCATTATTTGCTAATTCTAAAATAATTTTGGCTTTTATCCGCTTCATATTGTGCATTGTGATTTGATTGTTAATCGCCGCTGGCGCCACCACATCAACATTTTGCTCTAAAACATTATCAGCGCCCACAATTTTACATCGCTTCAAATGACATTTTTCGCCCTTGCAATAACAAGTGTTTTTCAAAATTTCGCGCTTTATAGTTGCCTTAAATGTCTTGTCAATATCTATTCCGTCTTCATGAGAAATTCCGCCATTTGCCTCAGCAATCGCCACCACTTTATAACCTCGTTTATCCAATTCTCGCGCCAGATGCGCGCCCACATTGCCAAAGCCCTGAATCGCGACTGTCGTTTCTTCTGGTTTTTTATTCAATGTTGCCAACGTTTTATCTAAAATATCCGCTCCACTAAAACCAGTCGCTTCTTCTCTGCCTTCACTTCCGCCGTCTTGTAAATCTTTGCCCGTTACCACTGCTGGCATTTTCTTACCAACAATTTTTGAATACTCCTGAACAATCCAGCCCATTATTTCAGAATTAGTATTAACATCTGGCGCCGGAATGTCTTTGTTAGGTCCAATAAAATCTGCTATTTTTTGAGTAAAAAGCTCGGTGATTTTTTTAAGCTCCTCTTTGGAATATTTCTGGGGATCAATCGCCAGCCCGCCCTTGGCGCCGCCGAAAGGAACGTCCACTATTGCATTTTTGATGGTCATCAATGCCGCCAAAGTTTTGGCTTCATTAAGATTGAGATCTGGATGATAACGCAACCCGCCTTTATAAGGACCAAGCTTGGAATTATGTTGGACGCGATAACCGCGAATTATCTTTCCGTTAAATTCAAAATTAACCTCGATAATTCTTTCGGGGGTTTTAAGCACTTCAAAATCCTCTGGCTTTTTTCCCAGTTTCTCACCCGCTTTTTCCAAGTTAGAGATAAAAGTTTGGTAGGGGTTCATGAAGTTAATTTAGAATTGATAATGGAGAATGAAGAATTAAATACCTAATTCTTTCCTAACCTCGCTCACGAGGTTGTCAACTTGATCTGCCGACCCCTCACAATAAACATCTACGGTATCGGCAATTAGTTTGCTTTGTTCGATTTTTGATATTTTTAATCCCATTCTTTCTGCCATTTTCTTGATTGGATCTACCTTGTCTTGTCTGGTGTTTATTGGTCGTTCTTTTATCACCTTACGTTCTTCTTGAAACGCTTTAATTTCACTATCTTTTTCTGCTTGGTGCTTTTGTAATAGTGTTTGATTTTCTTCCCTTCGCTGTGCCCACGCTTTTTCACTTGCAATTGACTTTTCACGGTATGACATGTTGTCGTATCCTTGCTCTATCCCCATTTTTTCTCCTTTCTTTGTTAATTTTTAATTGTAATTTTGAGATCGCCTCTACGGCGATTGCCGATGAGGCAATTTGAGATTTTAATTTTGAGATATTGTTATCGCCTGTTCCACCAATCTTGTAGAATACCCCCATTCATTGTCCATCCTACGTCCTTACTGTTCAAGGGACTACGCCCTCTACGAACAGTGCGGACTTCGGAGGACTGCCTCGCAGTTTGTTCTGTAAAGATTAATTTTTCTTGCCAATAATCATCGCTTGTTCTACCAGACGCGTGGAGTATCCATACTCGTTGTCATACCAGGCGAAAATTTTGACAAGGTTGCCAGCTACAACACGAGTCAAACCCAAATCAACAATGGCTGAATATGACGAACCAATAATATCAGTTGAAACAATCGGCTCGTCAGTTGTCGTCAAAATCCCCTGAAATCTTTTCTCTTTGGACGCTTGGACAAAAATCTCGTTAAGTTCCTCAACTGTCGTATCCCTTTTCACCAAAGCGGTGATGTCTGAAATAGAACCAACCGGCACTGGCACGCGAATCGCCATACCGTCAAATTTGCTTTTAAGCGACGGAATTGTTTCAATCGTTGCTTGCCCTGCGCCAGTGGTGGTGGGAACGATATTTTCCGTGGCAGCACGCGCCCGATGCAAATCTTGATGGGGCGCGTCCTGCAAACTCTGGTCGGCGGTATAAGCGTGAACTGTGGTCATAAACGCTTTTTCCACCCCTAAATTTTCTTCTAACACTTTCATTATCGGAGAGATGCAATTAGTGGTACATGAACCGTTGTTGATTATATCTTCATCGTCCGTCTCGTTCACCCCCAAAACATAAGTGGGCGCGGGATTATCACCCTTTGACGGCGCGCTGATAATGACTTTTTTGGCTCCAGCTTTGATATGAAGTCCGGCTTGTTTTTTTTCGGTAAAAACGCCGGTACATTCTAAAACCACATCCACACCTAATTTTTTCCATGGCAAGCGGCTGGGATCTTTTTCCGCCAAAGCTAAAATTTTTTTACCTTCTATAATCAAATTTTGATCATCTGCTTGCGCCCGATATTTCCACGGACCATAATTTGAATCATGATTTAGAAGTGCTGCCAAAGTGACATTATCAGCCAGATCATTAATCCCTACAATTTCGATTTGGTCGCTAAATTTTTCAAAAGCAATCTTAAAAGCGCTTCTGCCAATCCGTCCAAACCCATTAATCGCTAATTTAATTTTTTGGTTCATTTTGTTGTTCCGCTCTTTTTCCGCGCGCCATTTTTTCAGCACTTTTTCCGCCTAAAATACTGTTTTCTGTCTGAAAATCGGGATTGCCAACCGTTTCGTCTCCAGTTGGTTTTGCCTCCCATATCTCCTCATCCGGCATTTTTCTTTGTTCATTATTCATCTTAATTCACCTATTTTTTTTATCACTTGTTTTCTAACCGCCTCGCGCGCATCTCCCAAATATTCCCGCGGGTCAAAAACAGCTTTATCTTTCAAATCCTTGCGCACTGCGCCAGTAAACACCTGACGAATTTCCGTGTCAATATTAACTTTGCTAATTCCCATTTTAATCGCTTTTTGCACTTGGTCAAGGGGCAAATTTGATCCGCCGTGCAAAACAAGTGGAATTTTTACAACCGACGCCACCTCTTCCAAAACATCAAAATGAATTCGCTCGTCTTTTATCGGCAAACCGTGCGCCGTACCCAAGCCAACCGCCAACGCATCAACTCCAGTTTTCTCAACAAATTCTTTGGCTTGTTTGCCAGTAGGGAAAATAATAATTTTTGATTTTTGATTTTTGATTTTTGATTTCCCGACAATTCCAAGTTCTCCCTCAACGCTAACTTTATATTTTCGAGCATAACCTACCACTTTCTTGGTTAAATCTATATTATCTTGGAATTGTCGGGACGATCCATCAATCATCACAGAAGTAAATCCCGCTTCAATCGCGCGCTGGCAAATTTCAAGGGTCTTGCCATGATCCAAATGCAAAACTACCGGAATCTTCGGATTCTGCTCACTCAAATTTTTGACAATATCAACGATATTCTCTATGCCCGCGTACTCAATCGCTTTTTCACTCACGCCAAAAATCACCGGCGATTTCATTTCTACTGCCCCATCGGCAATTCCCTGCGCCACTTCCAAATCCGAAAAATTAAATTGGGCAATAGCGTATTTGCCCTTACGAGCGTCTATTAAAATTTTGTTTAGATTGATGAGTATAGTAAATGATTATCAATGTTTGAAAATTGAAACATTGTAAATTGATTGAAAATTGGAATTTGAAAATTGAAAATTTCTCAATTTACCGTCAATTTACCGTATTCAATGGCTTCTTTCCGTTCAAAACCGCCACTAAATTTTCCGCGCAAATTCGCGCCATCCCAGTATAACGACTTCCTGTGCAAGGGACTTCGTCCTCTACGCACAGGAGCGTCGTATACGGGATAGACTCCGTCATCTCAATATACGGGACTTAGAGGCTTACGTCCATTCAATACTTCAACTATGTTCTCTGCCGCGATTTTCGCCATCGCGTCGCGCGCTTCACGCGTGGCAGAGGCAATATGAGGCGTTAAAACCACATTATCCATTTTCTTTAACGGCGCGCTCACTTCTGGTTCCTGCTCAAAAACATCCAACCCGACACCGGCAATTTCATTTTGCTCTAATGCTTCAACCAGTGCTTGCTCGTCTACTATTGGACCACGCGCGGTATTTATCAAAATCACGCTTTTTTTCATCGCGCGAAATTGATCTTGACTAATCAAATGCTTGGTTTGCGGTGTCAAAGGCAGATGCAAAGAAATAAAATCCGCCTCTTTATAAATCTCCTCTGGCGCGCAAAACTTGGCGTCAGTATCCATCTCAAACCGCTCGTCTGGCGCCAAATCATAATACAAAATTTTCATATGAAAACCATGATAGGCAATTCCCGCCACAAACGAACCAATCCTGCCCAAACCAATTACTCCCAGTGCCTTGCCCCAAATCTGCGGACCCAAAAATCCTAATGGCTCCCACTGCTTGTATTTTCCGTCTCGCACAAATTTATCCGCTTCTGCCACCCGTCGCGCCACAGCCAGCATCAAAGCAATCGTATGTTCTGCCACCGATTCTGTCAAAACTCCCGGTGTGTTAGTGATTGCCACCCCCCGTTTTTTCGCGCCTTCAATATCAATATTGTCAAAACCAACCGCGTAATTTGCCACAATTTTAAGTTGTTTTCCTGCCGCGTCCAAAACGCCGGCATCAATCTTATCAGACAATAGCGACAAAATTCCGTCTACACCTTTAACCGCCCTTTTTAGCTCGATCTGAGACAAAACCTCATCTTTTTCATTTTTGACTACTACAATTCCGGCTTGCCGCAAAATCTGCTCGGCAATTTCCGGAATCGGACGACAGATGAAAACCTTTTTTGTATCCATAAATCCTCCCTAAGATTTCTTACACTTTATGTTTTTTATCGCTTTGCTCAAATGACTAATTTCACGACTTACGCACTTTTAACAATTTTAATATATTTTCGCAGGATAATTGACTTCGACGCCATCCACAGCCGAGCGGGCCGGTCTTTGATCTTGCGA
>VMGK01000021.1 GCA_007376535.1 Candidatus Berkelbacteria bacterium Licking1014_7
ATTTGTTATTAACCCCTACAAAGAACAATATCAATCAACTTAAAAAAGTGACATTTCTACTTTGCACAAATGTGACATTTCTATTTTGATTTGACAGCCCCTGTCCCGGACAAACCCTTGATTTCTAACTTTTGTTTTGTTATGATATGAAAAACATAAAATAATTTTGCACTTTGCATTTTGATTTTTGCATTTTGCATTTTGATTTATTATCGTGCCTATCACAAAATCAGCCAAAAAAGCGTTGCGTCAGACCACCAGCCGTACCAAAAAAAATCAAGCGCAAAAAAAAGAGCTGAATTTTTTTATCAAAAAAATAACTGAAAAAACTTTATCTGCCACAATATCAAAAATTGACAAAGCGGTAAAAGTAAAACTTTTAAGTAAAGCTAGAGCCAATCGCATAAAATCAAAATTGTTCAAAAAAATAAAACCCAAAGCCCTGGTTAGCAGATTGGGCGCTGAAAAAATTTCTGCCAAACCGACCAAGAAATCGGCTAAATCCAAAACCACCAAATCCACCCCCAAAATACCTGCTGCTTCATAGAAAGAGTCGGAGGGCTTGGGAGCGCCACCCAGAAGCGGAGGGGAACATGCCATTAATTCGCACACTCAATATTATTTATGTTCTTTTCAGAAACACATTGTTTTTGATAATTTTTTTTATAATCTATCATTATTTTATCGGAACAATATTTGCGGTCTCTGGCGCGAGTATGAACAACACTTTGGAAACAGGACAATATTTATACATCAATAAACTCGCCTACTTAACTCGCGAACCAACGCGAGGAGAAATAGTTGTGCTCATTTTTCCCGGAAACCCTGAAAAGAAAAAATTTGTCAAACGACTTATTGGTCTGCCGGGTGATAAAATACAAATTATCAACAATAAAATTTTCATAAATCACCAGGAACTGATTGAAAGTTATTTATCATCCGACTTAAACTTAAATATAGACCAGGCAAAAACTATTGAGTTGAAACAAGATGAATATTTTTTAATGGGCGATAATCGCGACGGATCAAACGATTCACGGGTATGGGGATCTGCCAATAAAAAACATTTGATTGGCAAAGCATCGACTATTCTTTATCCGCTTTCGCAAATTCAAATATTAAAAACGGCAAACTACTAATCCAAATAAATCAAATATCAAAAATTAAAAATATTTTTTACATTTTGAACTTTTTCACAGATCACTCAACCGCAGGATCTTTAATCTCAAAAAGCGAACGCGACAACCAGTCAAGCATCACCAATAAATTATTAGAAAAGTCGTCAGCCACAGTTTGATTGCTATCAACATTTACATACCAATCCGGTACTACAATCTGTTGATTTTGAAATCTTGCCACCCACTCGCTCTCGCAATCCATTGCCACAGAGTAGGGCAAATATTTTATTAACAAATGTTTGTCTTTATAGTCCGACAATTGATTTGCATTGCACAAATAATTCCTAAAAGCCAGCCACTTTTTTAGTTCGTTTTCACCGCGTCCGCTTAAAAAGCTAATTTTTGAAGAAAGTTTAATAAATAATACACCCGAAAACATTGCCCCAAGCCAAAGTAAAACATTTGCTCCCGGCATTATATACAAACCCAAAATAAGACCTATTATTGACAAAAAGAAAATTACCATACCCCACGACTTGTAATGCCAGTGAATTAAAACCGGATCTTGCACGAAAAATCCCCGCTCCTTTGCTTCGTTATAGATTAAATAATAAAACAGAGCGATTTTTTTAGAAAACAATCTATGTGCCAGACGAAATCGCACTTCGTCATCGCGAGCAATTAATTTTTCCTCGGTAAAAATTTTAGACAAAATTGCTTTTTGCGCCAAATTTAATTTTAATTTTCCGGTTATTTTTTTGCTCTCCGCTCCAAATCTTCCAAATTCAAACCCCCCATTCTTGAAAACAATCTCCAAAACCCCCTGATTGGCTAAGTCCAAAATAGTAGCCGATATTGAACGAGAAGTAATTTTCCCATGATACAAAATGTCCAAGACCGACGGACTAATATCACCGGGCAAAACATCAATGATGTTTTTATTTTGCGCTCTTTTATGAGATGATCGCCATTTTAGCGCCACCGCAACATAAGAAATCATCACCATGAAAGGCAAAATCAAAGAAAAACCAAGCCAGACATTTGCTTTTTGATTTTTGACCACTTGCCAAACAATTTTTTGCCAGGGGAAATGAATATATCCTTTAGGCAACAATAATTTCAAACTAAACAATGTTTGCGAGTCCAAATTAGAACCAGTTATAACAATTTTATTTCCAGCGGCTTTAACTTGCGCCACCGGTTCCGAAGTATAAGAAAAAATTGGTTTTACTTCTACTAAATTTGCCTCCATTGTTTCTGGTAAAACCACTTCTATTTTCATTTGGCGGTATTCCACGCCAGGATTTTCTATTAAAACATAAAAAAACTCGTCAGACAGCGCCTTGCCTACACCCGGGATTAAAGCCCGGGAAATATCTTTATCTCCCCAAAGAACTTTTGCCTGAGTATCAAATTTAATTAAATTATAATAATCTTGTCCGGTGGATTGCCAGCCGGTACTATCATTAGTAAAATAATCAGCCGTAATTTTTTGCAAACTAACTTTGCCAACAAAAAAAACCGCTATCAAAACAATCCAAAAAACAAAATGCTTTCGCCGAAAAGAAATCAGCAACATCACCCCTCCCTTATCTTAACCCATTTATCAATAATTAAGTCAATGGCAATCCCTATTTTCATTTTACCAGTTTTTATTGCCAAATCATAGGCGAAAAATTCTTGGAAAAGTTTTTCTAATAAAAACGCGCTTGGCAACTTGGCCTCGCACAGCTGCAATGCCGGATAATAACTTATTTTTAAGTCCCGCATTAACTCTTTTGCAGAGGGATTCTGATATTCTTTAGTAGACAAAACCTGACGGATTAAATTTACCAAAGTAAAAAAAATCATGTTTTCATCTTCTCCCTGAAATCTCAACCTATCAAGACGACGGAAAATTTCCTGCCGAGAAAATGACTTGAGAAAAACCCCGCTGAAATGGTAGACCTTATCATCAAACTGAGCGGTAATATTGTTGGCAACATCGCTCACTGATATTGGCTCTGCATTAAGCAAACAGAGTTTATTCAATTCCATTATTAAACCACCCAAACTTTCACCTTTTTTGCGAGTTAATAAAAAATCAAGCGCTTCCGGCAAAATTGTCTTGTTATTTCTTTTGAAAATTTGTTGCGCCCATTTTTTCCTTTGATAATTTTCAAGCGGAAGGAAATCTTTTATTTGAGCATTCTTTTGGAGCGCGCGCGCCATTCTAATGCGCATATCAGGGCTGGCGCCTTCATAAAAAACTACCACCGAGGTATCGGGAATTTTATCTAAAATATCTACGCAATCGCCAGCAACTTTTTTATTCTGACTAAGAAATTTCATCACCACTACCAACCTTTTATCTGACAAAAACGGCATTATCTGGAAAGCAGATAAAAGTTGCATGGGATTTTTAATATTTTTCCCATCAATCACTTGTAGATTTGTCTCACCTAACCCCCGATCAATAAATTTATTTTTCAGGGCTTTTAGATATTCAAAAGAACGATATGAATCCGCGCCATAAATAAAAATTAGATTTTTTTTCATTGGACTTACTGCATATTAAAACAACTTGTCCTGAGCGGCAATTCGCCGCTGGCTCTGAGGCAAGCGCTTGACTAATGACTTAAAACCAAATTTCAAAAACTCTTTTTCAATCTTTTCTTGATTAAAATCACGCAAGCGCGCTTCTTTTAAATCAAAGTTAATCGGCGCCCTTGAGTTAATCGTCGCCAACTTCAACGACATAAAAGCGTTATCTTTACTTTGCTTTAGCCGTGCTTGAATTTTATCCGGAATTTTTCCTAAATTTTGATAAATATTTTTAAGAGTACCATATTGAGAAATTAAATCGCGGGCGGTCTTTGGTCCAATACCTAAGACCCCGGGAATATTATCGGACGAATCGCCTGAAAGCGCTTTATAATCGCAAATATTTTTCGGCTCTACGCCAATTTTTTCTTTCACTTGGCTCTGGCCGTAAATTTTTTCTTGATTGATCCCACGGCTAAAACTCAACACCTTCACTTGCCGTGATACTAACTGAAATACATCTTGATCAGCAGTCACGATAAAAATTTCATTTTCACCCTCTTGGGACAACTTTTTTGAAAGCGCGCCAATCAAATCATCTGCTTCGTAACCCTTTTTCTGCACTACCGGAATCTCAAAAATATGCAAAATGTCTTTAATTATCGGCAGTTGATCGTAAAAGTCCTGCGGCGGTTTTTTCCTTTTGGCTTTATAGTCAGTAAAAATTTTATCCCGAAATGTTTTGCCTGCCACATCAAAAGCCACGAAAATGTATTTTGGATTATGACGAGACAAAACAGATAATAAAATACTAAAAAAACCATACACCGCGTTGACTATTTGTCCGCGCCGATCGTTTAATATTGGCATGGCATGATAGGCCCGATGCGCCAATGCATTTCCATCAAAAATAAAAATTTTAGGCATATTATATATTATTTCCTTAAATTACAAATCTCAAAATTCAAATATCAAATCCATCCCTAATTTCAAATGACTAAATGACAAAGAATTCTCATTGGGGATTTAAGCCATTTGACATTAGGATTTAGGATTTTAATGTTCATTTGGAATTTGAACTTTGGATTTTGACATTTTTTTTGCCTTTGCCCTAAAACTCTTCTTCCATCAACTCCTCCTCTACCCCTTTATACTCTCCCCCGCCAGAAGCAATAATTACTGGCGAATCCTCTTCGTGTTTTCTCTCGATATCGCGAAATGCCATCTTATTTCCCCAAAAATATAACTCCACACTACCAGTCGGACCGTTCCGATGTTTTTTAATCAAAATATCCGCAATGTTTTTTCTTTCCGTCTCTGGTTCATAATAATCTTCACGATAAATAAACATCACCACATCTGCATCTTGCTCTAAAGAACCACTGTCACGAAGATCTGATAATTGGGGAATTTTGGGGTGACGAGATTCAACTGCGCGCGACAATTGAGACAAAGCCAAAACCGGCACATTTAACTCGCGCGCCACTGCTTTGATGCCGCGTGAAATCTCAGAAATTTCCTGCACGCGCGATCCATCTCTCTGCGACCTGGCGCTTCCTTCCATCAGTTGTATATAATCAACCACAATCAAACCCAATCCTTTTTCTGCCTGAAGTCGTCGCGCCTTGGCGCGCATTTCAATAATTGAAAGTATGGGCGTATCATCAATGTAAATCGGCGCTTCAGATAAAATACCCATCGCATGTCCAATTTTAGGAAAATCGCTATCTGACAAATTACCGGTTCTGAGTCGCCAAGAATCAATCCCTGCCACACTTATTAACATTCTGTCTACTATCTGATCTCTACTTTGCTCGATGGAAAAAAATCCCACTGGCACTTGGTGCTTAGTGGCCACATTGATGGTCATTGAAATTGCCAAAGATGTCTTTCCCATTGAAGGGCGAGAGGCCAAAATTATCAAATCCGACTGTTGCAAACCAGCCAATAGGTTGTCGAGTTCGCGGAATCCAGTCGGCACCCCACGGAGTTTTCCTTTGTTGCGGTGAAGCTCGTCAATCCTTTCAAACGCCCCTGCCAATACATCTTTTATCGGAATAAACTTTTCTTTTAGAAAACTTTGCGACACATTGAATAAGGATTTTTCCGCCTGGTCCAAAAGCTCAATTGTCTGCTTGTCCTCCTGAAAACCCAACTCAACAATTTCTGAACCCACAGTAATAAGCTGGCGCAAAGTAGCACGATCCTTAATAATTCGCCCATACGACACCACATTTGCCGCAGTGGGAGTTACATTGACAATTTTTGTAATATAACTGGCTCCGCCCACCCGTTTTAATTGCTTGCGTTTTTCGAGCAAATTAACGACTGTGAGCACATCGAGCGGCTGCTTATCTTCTGCCAAATCCACCATTGTCTGATAAACCAATTTATTTTCTTCTTGATAAAAATCATCTGGACGCAAAAAATCAGACACTTTATAAAATGCCTCTTGATCAATCAGTAAAGCGCCTAAAACCGCCTGCTCTGCTTCTAAATTTTGCGGAGGCAATTTAAGATTTGCCATAATTTTTACGCTAATAATTCACTTACTTGCCGCTGAAGTTCGCTATCCTTCTTTTTCTCTTGTGCTAAAAACATTCCTTTATCCACCTTACAATCTAAAATAATTGGCAAGCCCAAAATTTGCAAGCAGATTTTTTCCACAATTTTACGAGATCCAACCTTTTCTAATTGATCCTTATAAAATTGATACTTAACGGATATTCTTAAAACATTACCGTCTAACCCTTCAATCATCGCTCCAGCCAACAGGTTTGATAAAGAAAAATTGCTGGCTTTTAACTCACTTAAAATTTTGCCCCACTGGCTGTGGATATCATCTATCAAAAGGCTATCTGTTTTAGAACTTTTTTTTTCTTTCTCTGGTTTTGGATCTTTTGAATCGCTCTTTTTTTTTACCCCGTTAGAAATAATGCCCCGCTGCTCTGCAGCGGGGTCAGATTTTAGAATAATTCCGACGGGGTTTAATGCCCCGCTGGAATTTCTAACGGGGTTTACCTTAAAACTAACTTTTTCATATATTGGTTCTTTTTTATCTACGTTTGACCTCTTAAAATTATCATCCAAATTCTGACTCATATCATAAATAGCCAACTCTAATGGCAGACACGGATCTGGCGCATAAGAAATTTGTTTGGACGCTTTCAGTAAAATCTTAATCCAACGAGCCCAATCAAGGTCTTTCCCATTTAATCGCATTCTTTTTCTCATTTGAGTAATCAATAGGTCAACAAAATTTGATAAATCCAATCCACCATCTTTCATTTTATCTAAAATTATCAGGCATTTTGCGGTGTCTTGCTTTTCAAGGCGGGCGATAAAACTATCCACCGTTTTACCTGATGCCATACCCAAACTTTTTAATACCCAGTCAAGATTGATTTTTTTAGGCGCGCCTGAGATCGCCTGATCTAAAAACATTATCCCGTCCCTAAAAGAACCCTGCGCCAAGCGGGTAATTTCGCCAATCGCCGCTGGTTCAATTTCAACTTTTTCTGCCTGAGCGATTTTAGTTAAATATTCCTGCAAATCCTTTTCTGCCGCGCGCCGAAAATCAAATCTTTGAACACGCGATAAAATCGTCTCTGGCACTTTATGCGCTTCAGTCGTTGCTAAAATGAAAATTGCGTGAAAAGGCGGTTCTTCCAGGGTTTTTAAGAGCGCGTTAAAAGCCGGCGCAGTAAGCATATGCACTTCATCAATTATATAAATTTTCTTAGGCGCAAAATTAGGCGCAAAACGCACCTTATCGCGCAG
The DNA here is from genome assembly GCA_007376535.1 of Candidatus Berkelbacteria bacterium Licking1014_7. Taxonomy (GTDB): domain Bacteria; phylum Patescibacteriota; class UBA1384; order GWA2-35-9; family CG2-30-39-44; genus VMGK01. The sequence continues at coordinate 7,422 of VMGK01000021.1, forward strand.
TTCCCTAATCTCGTCTATCCCGCGATTGGACGCACCATCAATTTCAATTACATCTAATGCCTGCGACGCGCTGATTTGACGACAAATATCGCAAGCATTGCAGGGCTTGGTTTTGTCCTTTTGGTTATTGGCGCAATTAATCGCCTTGGCTAAAAGCCGAGCCGTGGTTGTCTTGCCCAGCCCGCGCGGACCGGAAAAAAGATAGGCATGACTTACCTTATCCTGCCTCAACGCATTGGATAAAATCTCCCGAATGTGATCCTGCCCGACCAGATCATCAAATGTCTGGGGACGATATTTGTGATAGAGCGCCATATACTTTACCCTTATCGCGCTTGATGACTTTGTTAAAATCATCATTTGTTATAAAATTACGAGATTTATCTAGACCGCTCTTTTAATTGATAGTCCAATCCTACCTTGTTCTTCGTCAATTTTAATTACTTTGACCTTTACTCTTTGACCAATTTTAAGCGCTGAGGAGACCGAATCAATCCGTTGGGGAGCAATTTCTGAAATATGCACCATGCCGATTTTGCCGGGCGCAACCTGCACCAACGCGCCAACCTCTTTGCCAAACCGTCGATCTTTGACAATTTCCACTACTTCCGCGTCTTCAAAGACCTGTCCTTCTTCAACTTCGTAAGTCAATTGGCTGATGATTTTTTTGGCTTTATCCGACATTTCGGGCGAAACAGAACTAATCAAAATCAAACCACTTTCTTCAACATCAATTGAAATCATTTCTTTCCCGCCGCAGTCCTCAATAATTCCCCGGATAATCTTTCCGCCCGGTCCAATCACATCGCCAATTTTCTTGGGATTAATTTTAATCTTTTCAATTCTGGGCGCGTATTTACTCATTTCTTTTCTGGGCGCGGAAATTGCGTCAAGCATCACTTTTAAGACCTTTTTTCGCGCTTCTGCCGCTAATTTCAGTGCCTTATTACAAATATCAAAGGTAATTCCGTAAAGTTTAGTATCCATTTGAATGGCAGTAATGCCTTTTTCAGTTCCCGCCACCTTAAAATCCATATCGCCGCCAAAGTCCTCTACTCCCTGAATATCAGTCAAAATTTTATAATCATCTTCCTTGACATCCGCAGATTTTTTTTCATCAAAATCCTCTTTTGCGACCAGCCCGATAGCAATACCAGCCACTGGGCGAACAATCGGCACGCCAGCATCCATTAAAGCCAATGTTGATCCGCAAGTTGCTGCCATTGACGAGGATCCGTTTGATGACAAAATTTCCGAAACCACACGAATCGTATAAGGAAAATCATCTTGCGATGGAATCATTGGCAAAAGCGCGCGCTCAGCCAACGCGCCATGTCCAATTTCTCGGCGCGAAGCGCCTCGCAACGGAGCCACTTCGCCGGTTGAAAAAGGAGGAAAGTTATAATGATGCATATAACGTTTAGTGCCTTCCTGCTCCATTGTGTCAATAAATTGTTCGTCTCCCGGCGCGCCCAAGGTGACAATGGTAAGCGACTGAGTTTTCCCCCGCGAAAACAACCCCGAACCATGAGTTCTGGGCAAAAGCCCTACCTCGGCTGACAAAGGGCGAATCTCATCCAGCGATCTGCCGTCTGGACGAATCCCTTCTTTCAAAATCCTCTCGCGCACTTGTTTTTGAATATATTTATCTAACGCCGCCTTAATCTCAATTTGCTTGTAATTGCCTTCAAAGTTCGACAAAACCTGCGTTTCAAAACTAACCAATTTTTGCTTTTGTTCATCTTGCTCTTTAAGTTGCAACACCTTTTTGAGTTCTGACCCAACAAAATCATTTATCTCGCTAATGATTTTTTCTTGCTCATCTTCTTCTACTTCAATATTTACCACATCGCTTGCCAACTTCTTTTGTAGATTAATCACTGGCTGGATGGCGTCAAAGGCAAGTTTTAAGCCGTTATTGATTAAGTCCTCGGAAACTTCTCGCGCGCCGGCCTCTATCATAATTATTTTATCATCGGTTGTCGCTACCACCAGATCAAAATCTGATTCTTTAAGTTGGTCGTCTGTCGGGTTAACTATCATCTTTCCGTCGATTAGTCCGATGCGCGAAGCGCCCACCGGTCCCTTAAACGGCGTCCGAGAAAGCATTAAAGCGGTGGAGGCGGCAATAATTGAAATTACTGCTGGATCATGCGCTCCGTCAAATGATAAAATTGTTATGACTACTTGCACATCATTTCTAAAATTTTTCGGAAAAAGCGGGCGAAGCGGTCTGTCAATTAACCGCGCTGATAAAGTCGCTTCATCAGACGGTCTGCCTTCTCGCTTTATAAAACGGGAACCAGAAATTTTTCCCGCAGCATAAAGCCGTTCTTCATAGTCAATTAAAAGCGGTAAAAAATCCACGGCTTCGCGCAATTCCTCAGCCACTACCACTGTTGCCAACACCACTGTCTCCCCCCATGAAACTGTCACTGACGCATCTGCCAACTCGGCAAATTTTCCCACTTCTATTTTAAGTTGGCTATCGCCAAACTTGATAGTATGAATATTTTTATTTTCCATATTTTTCCCCTGTAAGAGAGCTGTTTTAGGAAGTGGGAATCGCCTTGACTGCCAAGACATTTCTCACGCCCTAAATTGCGCTCTTGCGCCACTCTCTTGATTAGATTACATTATAGGTTTGTGCTTTTTAATAATTATTGCAAAACCTTGAATTCAATTTACAATTACATTAAACCAAAAAGCAATGAAGATAAATTCCAAAGCTCAAATTTCAAATGTCAAATCAAATCCTAATGTCAAAAATTGGAAATTTGGCATTTAGTCATTTGACATTCATTTGACATTTGGAACAATTTGGATTTTGACATTTGATTTAAATCGTCTTCGTCATTTTCTCAAACCCAAATCCAAAATTAACTCCTCGTATTTTGTCTGATTATGCCTTTTCAAATAATTTAATAATCTTCTTCTCTTGCCAATCATCTGCAAAAGCCCTCTCATTGAATCATTGTCTTTATGGTGTTTTTTCAAATGTCTGGAAAGCTGATTAATCTTTTGCGAAAATTGCGCCACCTGAACTTCAACCGAACCAGTGTCTTTTTTATGACTCTGATATTTTATAACTAAGTCCTTCTTTTTGGGAGCCACCTTTTTCTCTACCGGCTTTGAAACGGGCGCTTTTGCCGAAGTTAATTTTTTTACCATAAATTGATTTTATCAAAATTTCTTTTTCCAGTCAAGCCAATAAATTATTTTGTCAGCGCAATATAGTAATGTCACATTAATTGCAAAATAGAAATGTCACATTCTTTCCACTAAGATAAAGAAAAAATAACTTAGTTGGGAGGATAA